>JANQEF010000213.1 GCA_028278465.1 Dehalococcoidia bacterium
GCAATTGTGGAACCACCAACGTCATGTTGTTTAGCAGTTGTTGCGTGCCACCGCGGGAACGGGGTGGTGCCAGATCAGTTGTTACAAACCACTAGAACGCGAGCTAGCGCCCGTTGCAGACGCGGCGTATCCCGAGATTGGCGATGTGTATATCCAAGGTGGGTTTCCGGGCCATGCTGTGATTGTCGTCGATGTGGCTGAGAACGATGATTCTGAACGTGTGTTCTTGCTGGCCCAGAGCTATATGCCGGCCCAAGATATTCATGTTCTGAGGAGCTTCGAGGACATCAGCCCGTGGTATCAGGCGCAATCGGTGGGACTTCTACAGACGCCAGAGTGGGACTTCTCTTATGAGGATCTCAGGCGATTCCAGCGCAGCAGTTGTGTGAACGGCCGGGGACATCGTTGACAGATCGATCATGGTCGGGTTGGTCGACCTCGGGTACGCGAGCCGGGTAGGGCCTCGAAGACGCTCGATAGCACGAGGCGGACATCTCCTGGTCCAACGCCTCATGGGGGCGCATGTCGTGAAGTCTCGAAAGCAGGTTGCGGTGGGGATCGTCTCCCTTCTTGCTCTGGTCGTCGTCGTCAATGTCGGCCTGTGGGTCCGATGGGCTCACGGGACGACGATCATCACGGCTAGCAACGGTGCTCGAGGCGACTTGCTGGTCGCAGAGGTCAAGAGACTACCCATCAAGCGAGATCTGATATCCATGTATTCCTCGTTATTCACCGGATCTCACTGCTATCAGGTATTGGTGTTTCTGGAGCCGAGAGGTGGGCCAGCCCTGACGTCTGCCTGCTATTCTTTCGATAGCGTGGAGCCGGACGAATCGAGTATCGATGCGAATTGGCCGGATCGCGACACACTGCACATCGAGTTCGACGACCTCGCAGCGGTAGAAGTCGTCGTTGACGTGTATGGCGAGTACGCATGGCGTCGACTTGCTGGTTCCTGAGACATGTGACCTATTCGGCTGCCGTCTAACACGGCCTTGTTGGTGTCGGTCCGGCCTGTCACGCCCCTGGCACAGAGTAGGGAAAGAGTGGTCCGACCTAGGGCCGCACAGGGGCTGACGACTCGTTGGCCCTGGATACGGCCAGGGCGGCGCCAGGCCCGCCCGCAGCCCAAGGACGCCTGGGGGCGGCCGTTTGAGTACGTTTCAAGTGGCGATACATTCGAGTTGCGCTCCTGGGGAAGTGATCGCGAGCGTCAATCCACTCCGGCAGGGGGTGGTCAGGACGGCTTCGAGTTCGACATCATCTTCCGTGACGACTCGTTCTGGCAGTGGCCACGAGGGAAATGCGGCTAGATTGCCCGGTCGTGCACTGGGAATGAGGCTCCGGGGAGCGGCGTACGGCAACGTATTCAGCTGACGGCTCCGGCCGGTCACGTCCCTGGCTATACTTAGGGCGACGATTGTGCTGGCGATCGCCGCACAGGCGTCGGGCACGTGTTCGGCCCTGAAGTCCGCCAAGACTGCAGCTGAGAACAACGTCACACAACATTGAGAGTCTCTCCATGACCAAAGATCCCCATTTCGTGGCGCTCGAGAAAATGTACCTGGCGGGTTCGATCAACAGGTTCTACCACCCGAGAATCGACGTATCCGACTCCGAGGCGACGATTGAAATCGAAGTGTCCGAGAAGCTGTTCCATGCCGCCGGCGCAGTGCATGGCTCGGTCTATTTCAAGGTTCTCGATGACGCTGCGTTCTTCGCCGCGAATTCTCTCGAAAGGGAAGTGTTCGTTCTGACCACTGCGTTTACCACGTATCTCACCCGGCCGATCTCGTCCGGCACGCTTCGTTCGATCGGTCGGGTTGTCAACCGCAATAAGTCTCAGTTCATCGCGGAGGCGGTTGCGTACGACTCGGAAGGCCGTGAGGTCGGGCGCGGCACCGGTATCTTCGTCCGCGGTAAGGCCCGGCTGCGGGATGTGCCTGGATACGACGCGTGACAACGCCTCGGGACTGACGGACTGTCCTGTTCGGAACCATCACATGAGAGTCGTGGTCATCGGGGACACCCACGGTAAGCACGAGGATCTCGGGATCCTCGAAGGGGATGTGCTGATCCACTGCGGGGATTTCTGCGACGGTTTCCACAGGAACCCAGGTGACGTCCGAAACATCGACGCCTGGTTCGCCAGGCAAAGATTCGAGGTCGTTCTCTGCATTGGCGGGAACCACGACTTCGGCGCCGAGGATCGAACGAAGCGCGGCGAGCCGGTCCTCGAGCATGCGGTGTGGCTTCTGGACGACGCGTGCGTGCATCGAGGACTCAAGTTCTACGGGTCGCCCTGGCTTCCGCATCTCCAGGGGTGGGCGTTCTACCTGTCGTCGGACGGGCTCCGCGAGAAGTGGTCCCTGATCCCCGATGACACGGACGTACTCATCACCCACACACCGCCGTTCGGGATCCTGGATCAGCCGCGATCTCGCAACGTGAATTGCGGATGCGCCCATTTGCTCGAGCGAGTCCGTGAGGTCAAGCCTCGATTCCATCTGTTCGGACACAATCATGCCAGTGCCGGGATCGAGGAAGACGAATCCACCACGTTCGTCAACGCATCCGTTGTCGACAGCAGTCTCGAAGTCGTTCGGTCCGCGGCAGTCCTCGACATTCCTGCCGGTTCGTCGGGTGGAGAATGAAGATGAGTCGCATCGTATCGGTCGTTTCATGCGTCCTGTTCGTGCTTCTTTCCGGATGTTCCGGCTCGAGTGACGCCGACCGTGGCGTAGGCGCAGCCGCTCCCGGCGCCGATGCCGTGCACGATTCGTCGTTTCGGCTGGCCGACCTGCCCGAGGTCGATCGACCGAAGGTACGGAAGCAACGCGCACGGCTTGCCGAGCATGATTTCGAGGAGACATTTCACCGGGTATACGACGAGGTCGTTCAAGATTGGACCGGAGCGATCGACTCGTTGATCGAGAGTGGACAGATCGAGATCGGGATGTCGCAATCCGAGATCCTTCGCCTGCTGGGAGAGCCTACCGGGAGCGGCGGGGATGCGGATCGGCAGTGGCTTCGCTGGTATCTCGACTCGCCGATGCACGTCAATCCCGCCTTCGACGTCGAGCTCCAGGGGGGCAAGGTGACTTCATTCGGATTCGTCACGGCTTGATGATCCACCCGAGAAGGTCAGTGAAGCCTAGGGCTGCAATCTGGCAATCCGTGGCACCGCGGGAGATTCCATGCTGACAGGTAGCTGTTTCTGCTCCGAGGTCTCGTACGAGCTGGACGGATCGCTCCAGAAGGGCCGGGCCTGTCACTGCTCCAAGTGCAGGAAGGTGTTCAGCGGAGCCTCGTCCGCTTATGCAGAGCTGGCGCCCGGCAGCGAGATCCGATGGACCAAGGGGACGGCGTCCCTGGTCTCCTCCAGGCCGCGTGATGGCTGGGCGATCGGTTTCTGTGGTAGCTGCGGCTCGACGCTCTGTGGGCTGTTCAACGGCGAGGTCCACGGCCTCACCCTGGGGTGTGTGGACGGCGATCCGGGCGTCGAGATCGAGATGCACATCTTCGTCGGATCCAAGGCGCCGTGGGATCACATCGGTGGCGACGCTCCTCAGTTCGACGAGCGTCCGGCCGGCAGTTGAAGAATAGCGTTATGGACAATCTGATCGACGGGCTCGCAAGGGGAAAGTCGATGGAGAAGATCCTGCGGAAGTAGTCGCAAGACGAGGGAGAAGAAGGTGAGACGCGGATCGCTCTGGGTGCCGATCGTGGCCGTACTGCCGCTGGCGGCGATCGTCCCGGCGACGGCCGCCAGGCACCCGTGGGTCGAGGGCGAGAGCCTGGAGTTCCGGCTACCCGATCCGGAGGGGCGGGTCGTCGGCTCGACCGACGAGCGGTTTGAGGAGGTGTTTTCCGCCATCCGCGCCGTGCGGGGCCTCCCGATCGAGATCGAGACCCTGCTGGGCGAAGCGCCGCGTTGACGCCGTTTTTGGCCTCCGCGAGCTCACGTCGCGGCGCGCCACTTGCAATCCGGCACACCGGTTGAGGTATCGTTGGCGCGGCGGCCCTCAGCCGTCGCCCACGCGTCGCCGGCGAATCCCGATTCCGCGCCTTCGAGGAACGAGAGAAATGACGCAAGCGAAGACGTTTACCACGATCGATCTTCACAAGCTGCTCGAGAAGGTGATTCCCCACCTCACGCCGAAGCAGCGCGCGCAGTTCGCGCACCTCCGGATACCGACCAAACCCGTGGCGGCCGACTCCGGACCCGGCACCGATGGGAAGTCGATCTGGATCGTGGCCAGGAGCAAGGAGTCGGTCCTCTACTTCGACGGCAACGAGCAGCAGTTCGGCCTCGGGCGCCTCGACGGCGAGGTGCTGACCGATCGGAAGGCGATCGGCCCGGAGCTGGGCGCCGTGCTCGACAAGCTGCCGCACTGACCGGATTCCGCCGCCGACCGTCGCGGGCGGTGCAAGCCGGTCAAAGCTCTTCGGGCGTTCCCTCGACCGCCGCGCGGTACTGCCGGGCCAGCCGCGTCGCCTCGCGTGCCAGCACCCAGTCGGCCAGCTCGCCGGTCTGCTTTCCGGGGCTCACGAGCTTTCGGTAGGCGTCCCGCCGCCGCGTCGTTCGCGCCTCCTCGTCCAGCTCCTCCGTTTCGCCCATCTGCATCCGCTTCAGGTGGACCACGATCGAACTCTCGCGCAGGGCCCGCAGCACCTGCGCGTCCTGTTCAGTCTCGAGCCGGATGGCCAGCACTTCGTAGAGCGCGTCGTCGTTCCAGTGGTGGCGCAGCTCGTGCGCCGCGAGCAGGCGCAACAACGCGAAGCGGCTGCCGGCCAGCATCGACAGCTTGGCCTTCAGCGAGCGGGACGAGGTGTAGTAGGGCATGTGGCGCAGCCGATCGGCGATCGGCCGGGCCTTGCCCCTGGAGCCGCCGCCGGTCTCTCTCGCTTCCAGCTTCAACGCGTGGCGGGCGCCATTCTGTTTCGCGTTGGGAACCTCGGCCACGACGACGTAGGACGCGCGCAACTGGTCGTGGACGCGGCCGATCATCTGGCTGATCGTCAGCTGGCGACTGTAGTGCTCCGGATTCCGTAGCTGCTCCTCCATCTGCTTGGCGGTCAGCTCCCGCCGTTCGTACAGTCGGTAGACCTCGCCGCCGTACTCCTCCCGGATCAGGTCGCCGAAGACCGCCTGCACCTGCCGCCGCGGCCCGGCGGCATTCGGAACGACGAGGGCGTCCATCGTGGGGATCCGGTTCTCCCGGTGGGGGTGCAGCGTCGAGACTCCGCCCGGGTCGATGCCGCGCAGGTAGGCGGCAAGCTCCTCCGCCGTCAGGTCCTCCTGGTCCCGCGCCGACTCGAGCAGGAGGTCGACCGCCTCGTCGTGCAGGCTGCGGCCCTCGTCGAGTGACGCCAGGATCGCCTCTGTGCGCTGCGGCGAGAGGCTCCGGTTGAGCTGC
>JANQEF010000287.1 GCA_028278465.1 Dehalococcoidia bacterium
GACAGACGCGCGAGGTGCGGGTGGTCGGCAAGGGCTCGAAGCCGAGAGTCTCGCTCGTCGGCCGTTCGGCCATCGACTGGCTTGAGCGCTATCTTTCGCGGGTGCGTATGAAGTGGGCCGGCCGCCGCAGCGGAGACGCGCTGTTCCTGAATCGGTACGGAGAGCGGCTGAGCGTGAGGAGCATGCAGCAGATCGTGAAGCGGAGCGCTCTCAAGGCCGGGCTCGACGACGACTTCCATGTCCACACGCTGCGCCACAGCTTTGCGACGCACATGCTGGACGGCGGCGCAGATCTCCGCGTCGTGCAGGAGCTGCTCGGCCACGCCAGTCCCGCCACAACACAGGTCTACACGCATGTCTCGACGGCGCAGGCGCGTAAGGTCTACGAGGCGGCGCACCCGAGGGCGCGGCACCACAAGGAATCGGCACCGGAAGACTCGTCCGGCGCCGATGCGGATGAGCTAGGCTAGAACTGCGGGTGGCGGAGCCACGTTTTCGTGGGACGACGCTACGGATCCGAAGAAGACATGACGAAGATACTGGTAATCAACGGTCCGAACCTGAACAACCTGGGCAAGCGCGACAGCGGCCACTATGGCAGCAAGACGCTTGAACAGGTCAACGCGGCTATCGAAGAGCGCGGCCGTGAGATCGGCGTCGAGACCTCCTTCTTCCAGTCGAACCACGAAGGCGCCATCGTCGACCACATCCAGGCCGCCTCATCAGGCGCAGACGGCGTCATCATCAATGGCGGAGCGCTGACGCAGGTGGGATACTCGATACTCGATGCGCTCCTCGACACTGGACTGCCGGTCGTCGAGGTCCACATCTCCAACATCCACGCCCGCGAGGAGTTCCGGCGTCACTCGGTGATCGCTCCGTACGCTGTAGGGCAGATCGCCGGACTGGGCTGGCGCGGATATATATATGCGCTGGAGTTCCTGGCCGAACACATCAAAGAGAGTTAAAGAGCAGACGTAACAGATGACGATCTCATCGGGTGAAATTCGCCGCAACATGACGATCCTGCTGGACGATGATCTCTACCAGATCCTCGACTGGCAGCACAGGCAGGCGCCGAAGGCTCCGCCGACGCTGACGCTCAAGGTGCGGCAGGTGAGTACCGGAAACGTGTACGAGCGCAAATTGCCTGGCAACCAGAAGCTGACCGCGGCGCCGACCGAGCGCAGGTCGGTCCAATACCTGTACGCCGAGGGCGACCTGTACACCTTCATGGACAACACGACCTACGATCAGTTCGAGATGGGCCAGGACCTCCTGAGCGACGCTCTGCACTACATCTCGGAGGGCGATTCGGTCGAGGCGCTTTTCTACGACGAGAAGCCGGTGCTGGTTGAGCTGCCGCCCTCGGTGATCCTCACCGTCGAGCAGACCGAGCCGGGGATACGCGGCGACACCCAGAGCGGAGCAAACAAGCCTGCGACTACGAACACCGGCCTGACGCTGCAGGTACCGCTCTTCGTGAACGAGGGCGACCGCATCTCGGTCAGCACCTCATCCGGCGAATACCTCGGCCGCGCCGACTGAGCGTTCCGCTCCCCTGCTGGTACAGTTCTCCGGGTCACGCTCTCTTCAGAGCAGTTTTCCCGGAGACACGCCCTGGCAGACCTCATCGATTCCGCTCCCGCCGAAACTGTCTACTCAGTTTCGCAGGTCTCCGCGCTAATCAAGAGCCACCTCGAGTCGAGCCCGGTCCTGTCAGACCTGACCGTCAGCGGCGAAGTCTCGAACTACCGCCATCCCTCGTCTGGTCACCACTACTTCACGCTCCGGGACGCCGAGTCTGCGCTGAGCTGCGTCATGTTCCGTTATGGACGCGGCGGCGAGTTCATCTCGGACGGAGCGCAGGTGATCGCGCACGGCAAGATCTCCGTCTACACCGCCCGCGGCGACATGCAACTCTATGTAGATAGAGTGCAGCCAGACGGCGTTGGAGCGCTGCAGCAGGCGTTCGAGGAGCTGCGGGCGCGGCTGGAGAAGGACGGGCTGTTCGACCCGTCCCGCAAGCGCGGCCTGCCCGGTTTCCCAACGAAGATCGCCGCCATCACATCGCCAAGCGGAGCGGTGATAGAGGACATCGTCAACGTGCTGTCCCGGCGCTACCCGCTGGCTGAACTGGTGCTTGTCCCGACCGCCGTGCAGGGCGAATCGGCGGCGCCGGAGATCGTCCAGGCGATCTCCGGGGTCAACGCCATGGACGATGTGGATCTGGCGATCGTCGCCCGTGGCGGTGGTTCGCTTGAGGACCTGTGGCCGTTCAACGAGGAGATCGTGGCGCGGGCGATATTCAGCTGCTCGGTGCCGGTCGTCAGCGCGGTCGGCCACGAGACCGACTACACGATCGCCGACTTCGTTGCCGACCTGCGTGCGCCAACGCCCTCGGCCGCGGCGGAGA
>JANQEF010000035.1 GCA_028278465.1 Dehalococcoidia bacterium
GTACCACTTGCCGGCAAGGTCCCAGAGAGCAATGTCGATCGGGCCGAGACCCATCTTGTCGAACTTGCGCATCGCACGCTTGACGTCGTTGTAGATGAGCTCGCGCTGCGTCGGATCCTTGCCGATCAGGTATCCGGCGAACATGTTGAACTCGGCGAACGAGGGCGAATCGCCACCGACGTACTCGCCGGTCACGCCTTCGTTCGTGTGGACCTTTGTGACGTAAGCGGTGCCGGTGCCAACGGACCCCTTCTCATACACGATGTTGAAGCCGTTGTAGTCCTTCGAGACGTCCTGCATGGGGAACGTGAACTCGTGGACCTCGATCTTCGTTATGCGGAGTTTTGACATCTATGTGCTTTCTTCTGGGCGAACGACGCATCGGTCAATAGGCGTCAAACGGTAGTGATGAGCGGCCGGGCGAAAGAATGATAACCGCTGTCCGGTAGCTTTCATTCGGCGCGGTACAATCGCCCGGCCGGATTCTCGACGGTCGCGATCTTCCTCGGAGTTCTCACTTGGAAACTATCAACCTCATGGCGTCTCGCCACTCCGCGTTTTACAGCCCGCTGATCTCATGCATCGCCGGAGGGTTTCTCGAGAAGGAAGGGCTTGAGGGCACCTACAGACCGGCGGGTCCGGGTGAGGCGACCGGCGCAGAAGTGGCATCCGGCCGGATGGACGTTGGCCAGGCGGCGGTTTCGGCAAGCTGGGGACCGCTCGACAAGGGCGAGAAGCCGCCGGTCGCCCAGTTCGCGCAGATCAACCGGTACGACGGCTTCATCATCGCGGCGCGAGAGCCGGACTCAGGCTTCAACTGGTCGAAGCTGCACGGCAAGAAGTTCCTTCATGTGCACGGCGGCCAGCCCGAGGCGATGCTGCGCTACGGACTCCACAACCAGGGAGTAGACCTGAGCGAACTGGACGACATCGACTCGCCTGGAGGCGACGAGATGATGCGCCAGTGGAGGGACGGACAGGGCGACTACTTCCACGAGCAGGGAGCCTTCCCGCAGCAGCTTGAGCATCTAGGCGAAGGCCACATCGTCGCCTCGGTTGGAGAGGCTGTCGGGCCCACGGCGTTCAGCAGCCTGGTCTGCCGCTGGGACTGGCTCGATTCAGACACCGCAAAGCGCTTCACCAACGCCTATCGCGCCTCCCGTAACTGGGTCAACACCGCCGACCCGATGGAGGTTGCAAAGGCGGAGGAGAGCTTCTTCCCAGACATTGCAGTGGAGGCCACCGCTGCCGCCGTGAAGTACTACCAGGAACTGGGAACGTGGAGCGGCGACATCACCATCGAGCCGGACCTCTACGAGAGCGCTCTCGATGTCTTCTCCCACTCGAACATGGTCTCGAAGCGGCACGACTACGGCGAAGTCGTAGTACCGCCGCCGAGCAGCTAGACATCTATGGCGACGCGAAACAGACCACAGCCCAGGTTCGACTGGTTCATCCCTATCGATGGTGACGGGGAGCGGATCGGCACGCTGGAGGCCGAACGTCCACCGACCTTCGACTACCTCAAGCAGGTCGTGCAGACTGCCGAGCACGCCGGTTACTACTCGCAACTGATCCCGACCCGCTTCGCCAACGGCCTGTTCAACGAGGACCAGCCGCTCGCCGAGACCTGGACCACGGCCACTGCGCTGGCAGCGGTCACCTCACGCATCAGGTTCCTGATCGCAGTCCGGCCGGGCTTCATCTCGCCCGGGCTGTTCGCCCAGATGGCCGCTGCGCTCAGCAACATCAGCGGCGGTCGCATCGATATCAATGTTGTGCCGGGCGGCATCCAGGGCGACTTCGAGCGGCTCGGCGTGACCTCGAGCCACGACCAGCGGTACACGCTGGCCGACGAGTTCATCTCGGCCTGCAGAGCGCTGTGGGAGGCGCCTGGAAAGCCGGTTCAGTTTGACGGCGAGGTCGTCCGGCTCGACGGAGCGATGGTCTCGCCCGGACCTTCGGGCGGTGGACCGCGCTGGTACCTCGGCGGCGCCTCGCCTAACGCACTGGCGCTCGCCGGCAAGCAGGCCGACTGCCTGCTGATGTGGATACAGCCGGTCGAGGACATCGCCTCGCTCGTCTCCCGTGCATCTGAAGCGTTTGCGGCGAACGGCCGTCAGCCCGAGTTCGGCCTGCGTACGCACATCATCGTCAGGGACACGGAAGAGGCGGCGTGGCAAGCCGCCGAAGACCTGATAGAGACAGCGGCCGACGAGGTGAAGGAGCAGAGGTCAGCGCAGGTGCGCGGCACAGCGATGGTCGGCGCTGCGATACAGGCCAGGCCGCGTGAGCAGCACAGGGTGACGGAACGGCTCTGGAACGGCATATCGACCGTCCGGGTGAACTGCGGGACCGCGATCGTCGGCACGCCGGAGCAGGTGTCGGAGGAGCTCGTGCGCTACTGGGACCTGGGAGTCGACGAGTTCATCCTGTCCGGCTATCCGCATGTCGAAGAGGCAACGCGGGTGGCGCGGGATGTCGTGCCGTTGGTCCAGGAAAACGTCAGCGACAGGCTCTAGCGCGGCTCGACGACAAAGCCACTGTCGGCAGGATTTCGTCCGAGCATCTTCAGCACTGCGGACCACCGTCCCTCCATGTCAGGCGCGAATATCAGCGGCCTCCATCCCAGCTCCAGGTAGACATGGATAGCCGGCAGCCGCCAGTCATCGGTGCTCAGGTACACGCGCCGGTATTCGGCTTCCGCCAGCGTCGTCGTCGCCGCAGCGACAACCGCTTTGCCAAGGCCACGGCCGGTGTGCGCAGGGTCGGTCATCACCCACTGCAGGCTCCCGAGTTCGTCATGGCCCTCGCGTGCGTACTCCGCGGCCACAGCCGAAGCCACCACATCGTCGGTCTCTTCATTTTCGACCACATGGAATCCGCCCTCGATAGCCGCAGTGTGCAGATTGTCGAGCCGGCTATGCGTCGTAAAGACCTCGGCGAAGAGCCGCCAGTAGGAAGCGCGGTCCGGCTCTTGGTACTGTCGCAACAGGTAGCCGTCGGGCACTGCCAGATCGAACGGCGCCGTGCCGCCGTAGTGCACCATCTCAAGCTGTATCTTCGCCTGCCCCATGCGGCTGTCCCGAGATCAAACCGAACTGCGTACAAGGACTCGCGAACCGGGTCTTGCATCTCTCCGAGATCTGGTGCATCATATCCCTGTCCAGAAAAAAGGCCGGTTGGCCGGTTTTAATAAATCGGGAGTAGTTTCCAGTCATGCCAAAGGTCAGCGAAGAGCACCTCGAAGCCAGGCGTCAGCAGATCATCGACGCGGCTGTGCAGTGCTTTGCGCGCTCTGGCATCCATGGAACATCGCTCGATGACATCCGGCTGGCTGCCGATCTCTCACGCGGCGCCGTCTACCACTACTTCAAGAGCAAAGAGGACATCATCGATGCCCTGAGGGAGCGGTCGGTGGAGGAGGATGCGGAGATCTTCGCGAAGGTAGACGCGGAGGACTCCGATCTGCCGGTGTGGCTGCGGACCCTGAGGAGCGGGATGACCCGGAACCTCATCACGCCGGGGAACATCGACACACGCGTTGCGATGTTTCTCTGGGCAGAGGCGCTGCTGAATGAGCGGGTCCTGAACAGCCAGAGAGAGCTGTTCAAGCCGTGGATGGACATCATGCCGGACATGGTGAAGCAGAGCCAGGAGGCCGGGGACATCAACCCGGAGCTGGATCCCAGGGCGATCATCTTCGTGATGTCGTCGATCGCTATCGGCGCCACTGCGCACATGGCGTGGGAGCCGGACGAGCACGACATCGATGCCGCAGTTGAGGTTGCGGAGGCGCTCTTCACCGGGAGTTTCTGGACCGGCGAAAAGCTGAAGGGCAAGTCGAAGTAGCGGCGCGCTGTGCGTCGGTAAGGCGGGCAAGCGGCGCCGGTTCGGCCGGGGCGAAGTTCGCAGCCACGGACCCGAGTGTGAACGACGAAGGAGGAACAGGGAATCGTTGTTCGATCTTAAAAAGGGCGGCTGGCCGGTTTATTTAATGGCCAACAACCCGGAGTCAGGGACGTCGCAGCAAGGCGTCTACAGGATGAAATCTTCGAAATGAGCACAACTACGTTGGATAGACCGAACGAGGCGCCGGCTGGCAGGAACGTGAGGAAAAACCTCGTCCTGGCCGTCATGTCGCTCTCGACATTCATGATCTTCCTGGACGGCACGGTGGTGAACACCGCTCTGCCGGCCATCGCCCGTGACTTTGAGGCGACGAACTCGGTCCTGCAGTGGGTGGTTAACTCCTACTCACTGCTGCTCGCCGGTCTGCTGCTGCTTGGTGGCACGGTCGGCGATCGCTTCGGCAGGAGACGGACACTGGCCGGCGGAATGGTGATCTTCGGCATCGGCGCCGTAGGTGGCGCGCTCTCGCCGAACTCCGAAACCCTGATCTTCATGCGTGGAGTGCAGGGCGTGGGAGCGGCGTTCGTGCTGCCGGCCACGCTGTCGATCATCACAGACGTGTTCCCGAGGGGAGAGCGGGCGCGAGCGATAGCGGTGTGGACCGCCGTCGGCTCGCTTGGAATCGTGGTCGGTCCGGCCACCGGCGGTTTCCTGGTCGACCAGATCGACTGGGCCGCTGTGTTCTGGCTCCACGTTCCGGTGGTGACGCTTGCGCTGGCAGGTCTGCAGTTCGTGCCGGAGTCGCGTGACAGCCGCAAGCAGCCGCTCGACATCCCGGGCGCAGCACTGGTCACGACCGGTTTGCTGGGAGTCGTCTACGGCATCATCCAGGGCGGAGAGGACGGCTGGGCGACCGCGCCGATCATTGCGTCGTTCGTGGTCGGTGGGATCCTGCTGGTGGCGTTCGTCGTCGTGCAGATCAGGAGCTCGCACCCCATGCTTCCGCTCCACTACTTCAAACGGCGCGATTTCACCGGGTCGTTCCTGGTGATCATGCTGCTGATGCTGGCGATGATCGGCGTCTTCTTCTTCCTTACCCAGTACTTCCAGCTGGTACAGGGCGAGAGCGCTCTCTACGCCGGCCTGGCGATCATGCCGGTGGCCGCGACGATGATGATCGGCGCCGGGTTTGCCAGCAAGACGGAGGCGAGCCTTGGCCCGCGGACCATCTCGGTCATCGCCTCTCTGATCATCATGGGTGGAATGGGAGTCTTCACGCAGCTTGAGGTTGACAGCGGTTACCTCATCCCTGCGCTCGGACTTGCCCTGTTTGGCCTTGGCGCGGGAATGATCATGACCGCGCTCACAGATTCGATCATGGCTTCGGTGCCTGTCGACGACGCAGGAGTCGGCTCTGCGATGAATGACACCTCACGTGAACTGGGCTTTGCACTGGGTGTCGCAGTGATCGGCAGCATCGTCACGGGCGTGTACAGGTCGAGAGTGACCGACGCCGTCCGCGACGTTGTGCCAGAAGGTCTGGCTGAAGTCGTCGGAGACAGCATCGGGGCTGTGGGAGCCGTTACGCGGGACCTGCCGGCCGATGTGGCTGCAACGGTGGTGGACGCGGCGAATCGCTCCTTTGTGGACGCTATGAGCGTCGGCTACATCGCCTCTGCGGCGTTCATCGGGCTGGCGCTGGTGATCGCGGCGACGGTCCTGCCGAACCGGATTCGAGAGCAGCAGGCTGAGGAGTTCGAGGTCGCAGACCCGGACGCCGATGCAGGCGCAGAAGTCGCTACTGTTCCGGCTCCGGCCGCACCAGCGGTCCTTCCCGCAAGGGTGGACTGACGCTTCCGGGCCGCGGGGTTACCTGCGGCCCGGACCTGGGCCGGCGGGGACGGAATGGGAAGAATCAACGAAGGAACAGAAACAAGATGAGCGAGTTCGAAACAACCAATAAGAAGGTGGTCCTTGTCACCGGCTCCAGCACAGGTTTTGGCCGTTTGACGGCGGAAACGCTGGCACGGCGCGGCTACTGCGTCTTTGCCTCGATGCGGAACGTCGACGGCAAGAACAGCGGCGCTGCGACGGAGCTGCTGGAGCTTGCCAGGACCGAAGACCTGGACCTGCACGTGGTCGAGCTTGACGTTACCGACGACACGTCGGTCGAGTCTGCCGTCCATGCCATCGTCTCGGAGGCTGGACGCATCGACGTGGCGGTGAACAACGCCGGTGGAGGTGGAATGGGTCCAGCCGAGAGCTTCACGGTCGAGCAGGTGATCCAGCAGTTCGACCAGAACTACATCGGCCCGCACCGTGTCAGCAAAGCGGTGTTGCCGTACATGCGAAGGCAGAAGAGCGGGCTGATCGTGAACGTCACATCGACGGCAGGGAAGATTTCCATGCCGTTCATGGGTCATTATGCCGCTTCGAAGCATGCGCTGGAGGCTCTTTCTGAGGCGTACAGCTTCGAGCTGGCGGACCAGAACGTCGACGTGGTGATCGTCGAGCCTGGCGCGTTCCCGACGCCGATCGTCAACAAGATGGTCCAACCGGAAGACGCCGAAGTCGCCGCGGGATACGCGCCGAGCATGGACATCCTTCAGAAGTTCGGTGAAGGGATGGGTGAGATGCTGAGCGGACCGGACGCTGATGACCCGCAGGTGGTAGCGGATGCGATCACTGCGCTGGTGGAGATGCCGGCTGGAGAGCGTCCGCTTCGCACGGTTGCCGGCCGTGTCTTCACGGCGCCGGTGGTTGACGTGGAAGACGATCCCTACGCCGTCAGGCAGCGCGAACTCCTGACAGGTATTGGCGCTGGACGGATGATCAGGTCCGGAGTTCCGATCGGCTAGGTAGTCGACGCTCTCGACATGAAAAAAAAGCGCCCCGGACAATCCCGGGGCGCTTTCGCGTTCGTTGTTCCAGGACCTGCTAAGTCGCCGAGCGGTCCATGTAGATCGTCTTGGTCTGGGTGAAGAACTCGATCGCCGCCTTGCCCTGCTCGCGGTTGCCGGTCGAAGAGGACTTCATGCCGCCGAACGGCACCTGTGGCTCGACGCCGGCGGTCTCGCCGTTGATCTTCACTATGCCGGCCTCGATCCTGTTGGCGAAGTCCAGCGCAGAGTTCAGGTTGCGGGTGAAGACGCCGGCGCTCAGGCCGTACTCGACACCATTGGCGATCTGGAGCGCCTCGTCGTAGTCCCGAGCAGGGATGATCGAGAGCACCGGCCCGAAGATCTCCTCACACGCCACGAAAGCGTCCGGCGCAACCTTGGTGATCACGGTCGGCTCTACGAACGTCCCGGCATCGAAGCCGTTGCCGGAGGGCACGCCGCCGCCCGTCAGGACGTTACCGCCTTCCTTGACACCCTGCTCAACCGCCGACTTGATGTTCTCCCTCGACGGCTCATCGATCACCGGGACGATTACCGCCGCCTCGTCGGAACCGGGCCCGATCTTTAGAGCGTCCGTCTTATCGACGACGAGGTTCGTGAACTCCTCCATGATGCCGCCGACCACAATGGCGCGCGACGTCGCGGTGCACTTCTGGCCTGAGTACTTCATCGCTCCGGCCACTGTGATCTCGGCCGCCTGCTCGAGGTCGGCGTCGGGAAGAACGATGACCGGGTTCTTGCCGCCCATCTCCAGCTGGTAGCGGTTGCCATTGCGGGCCGACTCGACGGCGATGCCGTGTCCAACCTTTGTCGAGCCGGTGAATGAGACTGCGTCAACACCCGGGTTCGATACGAGCTCGTTGCCGATCGCGCCACCGGAGCCAGTGACCAGGTTGAAAACGCCGTCTGGCAGTCCAACCTCGGCCCACATCCTCGCGATCAGGGTCGATACGTACGGCGCGGTTGAGGCCGGCTTGAGAACGATCGTGTTGCCGTAGACGAGCGCCGGTGCCATCTTCCAGATCGGGATGGCGAGAGGGAAGTTCCAGGGAGTGATGAGGCTTACAACGCCCAGCGGCGCCCGGTTGGTGTAGAGCAGGATGTTCGGGTTGACGGAGGGGACGACGGTGCCGACGGGGTTGGAACCGTCCACTCCGTAGTACTGCAGCAGAGCGACGGCACGCCCGACCTCGCCGCGGGACTCGAGGATCGCCTTACCGGCCTCGCGGGTGATCGCCTGCGCGAACTCTTCGGCGTTGGATTCGATGTAAGAAGCCGCTTTCAGCAGGTACTGGCCGCGGGTGAGGCCTGACGTCGATCCCCATGCCGACTTGGCAGCGTGGGCCGCGGCTATCGCCTTGGCGGCATCCGCCGCATTCGACTTCTGAAACTCGCCTACCACTTCACTGAGGTCGGCAGGGTTGGTGCTCGGGGCGGTCTCGCCGGTCTGGCTGTCGGTCCAATCGCCGTTGATGAAGTTCTGGTAGGTCGTCGCCATGATGCCGCTCCGTGTTTGGCGGCGCCGGATCGGCGCCGCTTCTGACTTGAGTTCGGAATGAGTGGCGGCAACTGGGGCGCCGCCGGTGATCGCAAGGCCCTGAACGGGAGTCAATGCTGGCACCGGCAGCGGTGAGTGTCAACGAGTGGAAAAAGAGAGGCGCGCAGCTACAGAAGCCTGACCAACCTCAGGTGGTTCCCGGTGGGGACGTTGAAGGAGGCGATCCAGGCCTGGTGAACCGGCTTCGAGCCCTAGCTGGCCAGCGAGTCCGACTGGTCGGCATCCGACTGGCTTCGTCTTGCCTCGGCTTCAGCCTTACGCTGCTGCCTGGCGGCCATTTGCTGGGCACGCGCGGTGATCGCCCACTGCACGCGTAGCTCGACCTCGCCGTTGCTCCACGGCTTGTTGATGTAGTCGAGAGCACCGAGGTTGCGGGCGGTATCAAGGTCGTCCGGGTGGCCTTTCGCCGTGATCATGATCACCGGGATCGATTTTGTTCGAGGATCGTTCTTGAGCTCACCGAGCGCCGTGAACCCGTCGACCTTGGGCATCGAGACATCGAGCAGCACCAGATCCGGCTGGTATGACTGCACAGCTGCCATCACCTCGCTGCCGTCCGTCGCCTGGAAAACGTCATAGCCGACGGCTTTCAGCGACCGGCTCAGCAGGAGCCTGATGTCCGCACTGTCATCCACGATCAAGATCTTCGTCATATCCGTGTCTCCATCATCGACGGCTACGGTCGGCTGGCTAGTCGGCGCCCAGCTCAATGTCCTCGTCAGGCTCGTTCGGCCAGAGCCTGGAACCGGTGAACTGCTGCTCCTCAGGTCGCTCCTGCTCTGCGACCTCCCTGGTGGTCAGGCCAGGCAACCAGAACTCGACGGTTGTGCCGGCTCCAACCCTGCTTTCGAGCCTGATCTCACCGCCGTGCAACTCGGTGATCGACTTGGCGATCATCAGGCCCAGTCCTGTGCCGGAAACCTTCCTGGTCGTCTCGTTGTCAGCCCTGAAGAACGGCGTAAACAGACCCTTCTGCTCTTCCGGCGACATGCCTGCGCCCTGGTCCGAAACGGCAAGGTGAAGCCTGTCTCCATCGACGTGACACCTCAGGGTGATCTCTGTGCTGTCTGGCGAGTACTTCGACGCATTGCTCAGGATGTTGGTAGCTACCTGCGAAATCCTCGACCTGTCCGCTCTGATCCACAGTTCATCATCCGCCATCTCCACGATTAGCGTCTGCGTCTTTGTCCGCAGTAGCGACTGGAAGCTGGCCTCAAGATCAGAAACCAGTTCGTTCACGCTGAACGGGACCGGGTTTATCTTGAACGTGCCCGCCTCCATGCGCGAAATGTCCAGGATGTCGTTGATCAGCACGTTCAGGTGGTCGGCGTTCTTGCGGATGATCGCAAACGTTTCCTGGCGCTCCGACTCGTTCTCGACGCCCTCGGGCGATGCCAGCAGGTCGATGAAGCCCGAGATGATGGTCAGCGGCGTCTTCAACTCATGCGAGACCGAGGACAGGAACTGCTTCCTGGCGTTGTTCGCCTCTGCAAGCTCCTGGTTCTGCCGGTCGAGCGTCTCCCGCAGCTCTCGCTCCGCGGCGATCGTGCGAGCGTTCTTGATCGCCGGAGTGACCTGGATCCCGATCCGCTCCAGCAGATCCAGGTCCTGGGCGTCGTAAGCGTTCTCCTCAAGGCTTGCGATGCTCATCTGGCCAAAGATATTCGGTGCTGCGCCGAGCGGCACCGCGACTCGGCTCTTCAGGCCGCTTTGTTCGACCAGCTGCTTCACTTCCGGCATCGCGTTTGCCCAGCCCCGGGCGTCTCGATGCAGCGACTCGACCCTCATATCCGGAAGCTTTACAACGTCGCCAATTCCGAACCCCTCGGCGCCAATCCCGGTTGTGTAGGCGATCTCATGCAGGCCGTCCTCGGGCCTCACGTGCGTGATCGTCATGCGGTCGAAATGCAAGACTTTCTCCAGCTCGTCCGCCATTCTTCGATAGATCACATCGAGATCCAGATCGCTGTTTGCAGCAAGCCCAATCGCTGCGATGGCACGGCGCTCGTCGGACTGCCGTTTGAGCCGGGCCGTCAGGTTGGCGTTCTGAATGGCGGGCGCGATGAGCAGAGAGACGTTCAGCAGCAGAGACGACTCATCCTGTCCAAGCGCGTCGGGACTCTCCGAGCTGAGGACGAGGGTCCCGATCAGGTGGTCCTGGACGCTGAGCGGCGCCTGCAGCCATGTGCGGGGCGTGTCGTCTTCAACAGGTCCCGGATCCTCAAGCGGCGAGTAGTCCCAGCCAGATCGGGAGACAAC
The DNA here is from genome assembly GCA_028278465.1 of Dehalococcoidia bacterium. GTDB lineage: Bacteria > Chloroflexota > Dehalococcoidia > Lucifugimonadales > Lucifugimonadaceae > JAJCYX01. Next base: position 10,570 of record JANQEF010000035.1, read on the forward strand.
GGTCCCCTGGCCGACCGACCGGAAATCGACTCGGACCTCGTCGCCGGAGTGCCAGCCGGAGAGACCGGGCTTCGACCAGTGAGCGAGGACTCCAGTCCCAAGCTCCTCATCATGCTCATCGACCAGGATCACGCCCAGGTGGTCGTAGTCGATCAGCCTCGCGAGCGATGCGTCGACCTCGTCGATGATCTTCTGAATATCTAGCGACGAGGTGGCGATGCGGCCGATGTTGGCGAGCACCGTTCTCTCACGCAACCTGCGCTCAGAGGACTGGAACATGACGGCGTTGGCGATCCCGGGTGAGATCTGGGCAACCGCCTGGCGAAGCAGGTCGAGATCGACGGAGCTGTAGCTGGCAGATCCGATGCGGCGGATCGTCAGAGTGCCGTTGCAGGCAGGGATCGTCGCGGTCAGGCGTGCGCCGTACTTCGAGTGGTACTCGCTGAACAGGCCATCGGGCTCTCTCGGGGCCTCGGGAAGGATCGCTCCGACTGATGGGCCCTCGTCTGCGTCCCCGCTCACAAACTCCATCCGCATTCGGCCGGTCGGCAGGGCGCTGGTGATGGTGAAACGATCGTACTCGAGGATCGACTTCAGGTCCTGGGAGACCCGCGCGTAGAGCCTGAGCAGGTCGAGATCCCAGCTGGCGGCCATGCCTATCGCGCTGATCGCTCGCCGGTTCTCGTCGGCCTTGCTTATCTCGCGAAGTCGCTGTCTGGCAAACCGGATCTCGCGAATACCTGTCCAGCCTGCCCCGGCCGCGAAGAGCAAGATCCAAATGATCGCCTCGACCGGCGTCCAGACCAGGATTTCGCTCGAAGAGCCGATCTGCACGAAGGCCGTGACAACCAGTCCGACGAGGCCGGGCAGGGAGGCGAGAAGGTATCTGCGATACGAAGGCGCTGACAGCTTCGCTGCCATGAAGTTCAATCGCCTGCGCAGCAAGCCCGCCGAGACGGCGGCGCTGGCGAGTGCCTGCGGATGTTGGAGCCTGGCGCCTGACTTGGTGCTCAATGTCGGTCCCGGTGTTGTCGAGCGTGGTGGGTCTGTCACGTGGATGCCGGTGAACGAGGTCGTTCTCAGTATCGGCGTCCACGATGCATCTATAAATGTCGGCAACCCGTAGCGTGCTAGGTGATACATCCAGTTGTGCTCGACATCGGCGGCCGGTGAGTAGAGCGATAGTCCCGGTTCACTGGCGATTCAGACGTGCAGGTACACTGTCGCCGCTACTGCGCGCGAACGATGAATCGCGACGGCTGAACCCGACAGGAACACGGCATTGAGCAACGCCATCCCAACCAGAGTCCTCGGAAAAGACGGCCCGGAAGTGCCGGTGATCTGCTTTGGCGCATGGCCGCTCGGCGGCGGGATGGGCGCCATCGAGGAAGAGATCGGCATTCGAACGGTCCACGCATCCATCGACGCCGGCGTGACGTTCATCGATACCGCCGAGATGTACCGCACCAGCGAATCGACCCTGGGCAAAGCCCTGGCGGGCAAGCGAGACCAGATCTTCCTGGCCTCGAAGCTCTCTGGCGACCACTCGAAGACACACATTCGCGAGGCGATCGAGAACAGCCTCACGCAACTTGGCACCGATCATCTTGACCTGTACCAGATCCACAGCCCGAAGCCGCAGTGGCCTATCGCCGAGACGATGGCCGAGCTGGTGAGGCTGCAGGAGGAGGGCAAGGTCGTTCATCTCGGAGTCTCGAACTTCAGCGCGAGCGATACCGAGGCGGCGATAAAGCACGGGCGCATCCAGTCGTCACAGCCGCACTACTCGATGCTCTTCCGGCGAGCTGAAGCTGACCCGCTGCCGTTCTGCCTGGAGAACGGAATCGGCGTGATGGTTTACTCACCGATTGGGCGCGGCCTGCTGACCGGCAAATACACGGCGTCGCACAGGTTCGGCGGCGACGACACCCGCGGGAGCCATCCGTCGCTGACCGAAGAGGTGAGGGCTGCAGCTGAGCAGATATGCCAGGCGCTGATGCCCTTCGCCCGCGACAACGGCTACACGCTGGCGCAGCTCGCGATTGCCTGGACGCTTGCCAACCCGGCGGTCACATCGGCCATATGCGGGGCCAAGACACCAGAGCAGGCCATCGAGAATGCCGAGGCCGGCCAGTGGGCTCTCTCCGATGCCGAGATGGCCGAGATCGAACGTCTGATCGCGGGGCTTTCACCCGGTGTCTAGGGCACGCGCCCGCAAGATCCACGCCCAGACCGTCGAGGGCCGCAGGGCGGTGCTCGAGGCGCTGCGTGTAGGCCGTGACATCACGCGGATCATGATGGCGGAAGGCATCGAGTTCGGGCCTCAGCTGAGCGAGGTCGTGGTACTGGCGGACCAGCAGTCGATCGCCGTCGATGCCGTATCGAAGCGCGAGCTTGACCGCGTCTCACACACGGCGAAGCACCAGGGCGTGATTGCGGTCGTCGCAGACCCGCGCTACTCGAGCATCGAGGACATGATTCACCTGGCTGACGAACGTGGGGAGCCGCCGCTGGTCGTTGTGCTGGACGGCGTGCAGGACCCGCACAACTTCGGCGCCGTCGCCAGGACCGCGAATGCAGCCGGCGCGCACGGTGTCATCATCCCTGAGCGGCGGTCTGCGAGCGTGTCTCCGGGCGCAATCAGGGCTTCAGCAGGCGCGCTAGAGCATGTGCTGGTTGCGAGGGAGCCGAGCCTCAGCCGGACGGTCAGGTACTTGAAGGACCTCGGCCTGGCGGCGATCGGCCTGGATGCTGAAGGCGAAACCGCCCACACATCCGCCGACCTCACCGGGCCCGTAGCGATCGTGGTCGGCTCAGAGGGCGAAGGCCTGTCGGCCCAGGTCAGGAGCGAGTGCAGCGAACTCGTCTCGATACCGATGTTTGGCGAGATCGCCTCGCTGAACGCATCGGTGAGCGCCGCGATAGTGCTCTACGAGGCGGTGCGCCAGAGATCGCTCGCTGCCGAAACCACGGCAACCGGCTAGACCCGCGATAGCTCCTGCACCACGTTGATGAGTGGTTCTCCGCGGTTCAAACGGTCGATGTTCTCTGCAACGACCTTCGCCCGCCTGGTACGCGTCCCCTCGGTGGCACCCGAGTGGTGCGGTGTCATGATGATGTTGTCCAGTTCCCAGAACGGGTGGTCAGCAGGACGTGGCGTGTCGTCGCCAGAGACCGGGTATGTGTACCAGGTGTCGATGGCCGCGCCGGCGATCTTGCGGTCCTTCAACGCTGAGTACAGCGCCGCTTCGTCGATGATGTGTCCGCGAGCAGGATTGATGATGTAAGCGGTCGGTTTCATGAGAGCCAGCTCAGCCGTACCGATCAGCCCGGTCGTGTCTGCGTTCAGCGGCGTCGAGACCAGCACGAAATCCGACTCCGACATCACCCGCTCCAGACCATCCCGGCCGTGGCCGAACTCGATCCCGGCCGACTCGGCCTCGGATTTCTGCTCAGCTCTTCGTCCAGCTGCGATCACCCTCATCTCGTAAGCGAGAGCCAGCCGCGCCACTCGCTTTCCGATCGCGCCAAGCCCGACGATTCCGACGGTCCGGCCCATCAGCTCCCTGTACGAGCCGAAGCGTCCAGGCCACATCTCCCATGAGCCGTCGCGGAACGTGCCATCCGACTTGAACAGATCGTGGTCGAGTGCCACGGCGCATGCCATCACCCACTCGGCGATCGGAGCTTCGTGCTCGTAGGCGTTGGCAACGATGCAGCCCTCGGGAACGGCATCCGGGTCGATCCTGTCTACGCCTGCCGCTGCCACCAGTATCGCCTTCAGCGAGGTTGCGGCCTCGCCCATCTCGGCGGTGAAGTCGGTTCCGATCAGCACATCAACTCCCGCCAGCGACTCCAGCGGCGGCTTGTTGTCCCGGTAGCTCTCAACAACCCAGTCAACGTCGGTCGTCACCGGGAACCACTCGTTCGGAGTGAAGCCTGCCGCCGGTGTGTGGATCAACACCTTCAAAGCCAAATCTGCTCTCCTGGACTTCCGACTCTGCCAATCACCCGAAATCGCCACGGTGAAATCGCCGCCGGTCAAATTCCGCGGCGTCCGTCGCCTGCAGTGCGCAACTATAATCGTGGGCCCGCCATCTAACGAGCCAGATCACTGGCCAGCGAGTCTCTTTTTTTGACCACCCAAGCGGACATCAGCGGCGAATCGCCGGCCGACAACTACAAGTGGAAGGCGTTCTGGACGGTCGCCCTCGCACTTTTCGTGATGGTGATGGACTTCTCCATCACCTTCCTCGCCCTGTCGACCATCGCCGAAGAGTTCGAGGTCACGCTGCGGGCTGTCACATGGGTGGCCATCGCCAGTTCGCTGACCGTGAGCGCGGTGATGCTCCCGCTCGGCCGGGTAGCAGACCTTACCGGGCGGAAGCGCTTTCACATCGTGGGAATGATGCTCTTCGTCGCCGGGTCGATACTGGCGGCGGCCGCCCCTTCCCTCGGCGTGCTGATCGGCGCCCGGGTCCTGATGGCGGTCGGCGGCGCGATGGGCCAGGCGGTGGTCATGGCGATCATCACCGCCGTCTTCCCGACCAGCGAGCGCGGCAAGGGCCTCGGTATGCTCACAACTGCTGTCGCTCTCGGCGCAACCGCCGGTCCGATAGTCGCCGGCCCGATGCTCCAGTTCTTCGGATGGCGCTCTCTCTTCATCTTCCTTGCCATCCCGACGACACTCGCAATCTTCTTCGCCATCCGGGTGCTCGACGACGAGCGAATCGGCTCGACAAGGCCGGTCAGCGGCAGTCGTTACGACTGGCCCGGCGCTTTCCTGTCGGCCGCCGCGCTGGCGCTCCTGATCTTCACAGTCAGCAACCCGTTCGGCCTCGACTGGGACTCGTTCGTGATCATTGGCGGCGGCGTGCTGACCGTCGTCCTGTTCGCAACGCTGATCTGGTGGGAGCTCCGGTTCTCGAGCCCGATCATGAACCTGCGCTTCTTCAACAACCCAACGTTCGCCTTCTCGACCCTGACCAGGCTGCTGGGCTTCATCGGCTCTTCGGCGACTTTCTTCCTGATGCCGGTGTTTATCCAGAGCTTCCTCGGCCTGAGTCAGCTGAACGCCGGGCTCATCATGTTCGTTGGCGCCGTCGGTATGGGCATCGCCGGCTTCTCGAGCGGCAGGCTCTCGGACCGCTACGGCTTCCGGGTCTTCACCTTTATCGGCATCGGCACGCTGCTCATCACCGGCATCGGACTCGCCTTCTTCACGCGGGACACGCCGGTCTGGGTCATCATGCCGGTGTTGTTCATCAACGGGCTCGGCATGGGCGCGTGGATGGCGCCGAACATGAACGCCACGCTGAGCGTCATCGAGCGCAAAGACTACGGTTCAGTCAGCGCGTTCCTGAACCTGGTGCGGAATGTCGGCAGCGTTACCGGCCAGGCGATAACGACCGCAATCATCGCCGGCGTCATGGCCGCCCGCGGTGTCGAAGTGGAGCTGAGCAAGCTGGCGGACAGTGCAGACGGACCGGCCGGAGAGGCGTTCATCGACGGCTGGCGTATAGCCTTCTTCGTGCTCGCGGGTTTCACCGTCGCTGCGTTCGCTGCAGCGCTCGTCACGCGTCCCGCGTCACCGGCCGCGAAGCCGGCGACGGCGACTGAGTCGAAGAAGGACGCTGCGGTCACCGCGGGAGCGGACTGACCTTCGCCTTCCGACGGGAACCGCCGCTTCCGCGGCGTGTTAATGTTTGCGCCGCGTTCGCGCAGCACCGATGTCTCGTATTCATCAGATATGGCAGATGGAGTCTCACCTATGGGCAGCCTCGACGGCAAAGTAGCGATAGTCACCGGCGGCGGAACCGGTATCGGCAAGGGGATCGCCAGGGCCTTCGCCGAGGAAGGCTGCAACCTGGTGATTGCGGCGCGGGACCTCGACCGGTTGGAGTCGGCCGCGGAAGAGCTGCGACAGGCAGGGACGGGCCGTGTTGTCGTGACACAGCTCGACGTCACGGATGAGCAGCAGGTGATCGACCTTTTCGCCCTCACCATGCGCGAGTTCGACCGGCTCGACATCCTGGTGAACAACTCCGGCGCCTTCGACGGTGGTCCTATCGATGAACTGACCATGGAGCAGTGGAACCGGGTCATAGGTGTGAACGTGACCGGACCTTTCATGTGCACGCGAGAAGCGTTCAAAATCATGAAGCCGGCAGGCGGCGGCAGGATCATCAACATCGGATCGATCGCCGCCCAGCGTCCGAGAGACCAGTCGGCTCCTTACAGCACCAGCAAGAACGCGGTCTGGGGCCTGACGACCGCCACCGCGCTCGAAGGCCGGCCCCACGGCATCGCGGTCAGCTGCCTCCACCCCGGAAACGTCGCCGTTGAGCGCAGGTCGGACGGACGGTCCGCAACGGGAGTCGATGAAGGACCCGAACCACTCATCACCCCTGCCGACATGGGACGGACCGCTCTGCTAATGGCCACGCTGCCTCCCGACGCCAACATGCTCGAGGCTATCGTGCTCCCGGTAGCGCAGACCTATCTCGGACGAGGCTAGCAAGACGCTCGTGTCCTGCCGAAGACGGACTGTCGGCTGCACGGTCTCTGATTGGACATTCCCGTAACGCTTCGGTACGGAGCCTGAAGCACACTTCGAATAGCGTGCTGTAGGTTCACTGCCGGAGAGGTCTGTTTGCGTCCAGCGATTGCTGTCCTGTTGGCCGTTGTGTTTGCGGTGCTTTTCGTGGTGGCTCTGCTGATCAGCCGCGTGGTCAACACGGCCGGTGATCCTTCGGAGGTCGCCGGGGTCATCAACGACGCAGACCTCTATGACTTCGTCTACGACCGAGTACTCGACGCCGCGCTCTCCGATCTGACGAACCGCGGTGTGACAATCCAGACCGGCGTAAGCGGTGAAGAGACGCTGGAGTTCGACGATCCGGCCCGCGCCCACGCCGCCCTGAAAGACTTCATCGAAACGGTCCTGCCGCGCGAATATGTTCAGCGCAAGGTCGAGGAAACGCTCAGCGGCGTGATCCCCTACGCATCCGGCAGGAGTGACGGCTTCGCGATCGACCTTGAGACCGCGGAGAGGATCGATTCGGTTCCAGAAGGCGTGCGCGTCGCATCAGCCGAGATCGGCCTTGGCGAGCTGGTCGTCACAAACGTCCTCGTTCCAACCGTTCGGGACGTTAGCGACTCGATAGCGAACGAGGCTCTCGGAATCAGCCTCACTCCGGACGAGGCAGAAGACGCGGCAAGGCGAATCCTTCCCCCGGAGTGGATCGAGGCGCAGGTCTTCTCGGTCGTCGACCAGACAGCTCCGTACTTCGCAGGCCGGGAAGACGACCTGAACGTCGTGATTCGCTTCAACGACCGCGTGCCGATCGCAGGCCAGGTCCTCAAAGAGAAGCTGAACGATGAGGACACGCTGGTCAGGCTCGTGTTCGAGCAGGTTGTCGACCCGCTGGTGGCATCACTCGTCGCAGACACCACGACGATAGCGTTCGGCATCGCGATCACCGAGACCGACCTCCAGGAGGCTGTCGAGATCGTTGCGCCGCAGGAGTGGGTGAGAGCACAGGGCGATGGCGTCATCGACGCGATTGTCGCCTGGCTCGTCGGAGCCTCCGACGATCTCCAGTACACGCTCGACCTCAGGCAGCGGAAGGTCGACGCAGCAGCTCAGCTCGACGATCTTGCGCTACGCAAGCTGAATGACCAGATAGCGGTGACGCCGGTCTGCCAGACGCCTGCCGAGGCCAGCAACGCGCTGGGCAGCGCGCTTGCGGGCGCGTTCCCGTCATGTCTGCCTCAAAACTCTTCCGAGGTCGTCAATGTCATGCGGCCCGTCATCTCCAACGAGATCAGCAACTTC
>JANQEF010000051.1 GCA_028278465.1 Dehalococcoidia bacterium
CCAAGCGGTCGAATCGCCGGCGTTCGACGACCAGTCGGTCGCCACACCATGGGCGATCACAGTCACCGGCTCTCCGTTGAGGACACCGGTCGTAGCGTCGGATACGGTCGCGGCGAGCGTCCTCACCGGCAGGAGCACGAAGCTGTCGTTGACGTCGTCGTAGGCGAAAACATCCTGGTTTTCGATCAGGAACAGGCTGTCGTTGAAGTCGAAGTACCGGCTCGCCGACGTCCCCAGTGTTAGGCCCAGCGGCCGAACACGCGGGCTGAGCAGCAGGTGGTCAGGGACGCGTGTGTACAGGGAGCTCCAGCGGTTGCGGTTGAAGTCGTCGGCGCTGCGTATCGTCTCGAGACCGAACCCACCGTTCCATGTCCGCCAGCTAGCGGTAGAGATGAGCGGATTCGACTCATCGGTGTAGTCGCCGATCACCGTCTTCGGCGCGAACCGGGTCGCAAGCTCACGCTGTACCTTGCCGTCGATGCGATATGTCCTGCCATCCAGCAGGATCTGGCCTTCGCCTGTTGCAGCCGGTTGTGCCATTACTCGTCCACCCACCTGATGTTCGCCGGTGTGTTCATCCTGAGCCGCAACGCCTGCGCCAGCTGGTCGTAGACGTCCGCCTGCTGCATCGAAACGTCGCGGCTGGAGCCTCTGCGGTCGCTGCGTGAACGCAGCAGTCCGGCGGCCGCCGCGTTGATGACGTACTGCGTATCGACTTCGCAGAGTTGCGAGTCTGATTCGAGTAGAGCCGGAGCCCGGACGCCGGTGACTCGCAGGCGGCTGTACGGCAGCCGGGCGTCTTCCGAGAGCGTGAACTGCCGATCGGCCGCACTGACGGTCCAGACCTCGCGCGGGACCCGGTGCCAGGTCTCCGAGTTGGAACGGACCAGCTTGACGTCGTCGAACCACGAGGTGTTTGCTCCCGCGTCGCTGCTGCCGACAGCGATCCAGACGGCGTCCAACGCCCCGTTCTTTTCGGGCGCGGTGATATCGAGTGACAGGTAACTCCAGCGGTCTGCCTGTGATACCGGCACGGCCAACGACTCGTGGGTTGATGAGCCCTGCCGGAGCTGAACAACAAGGTTCGAGGACGTGATGGCGATGTTCGACTTGTGCCAGAGCTCCAGCCTGTCGAACCCCCTGGCCTCGACGGCCGGGAACGCTACCTCGGCCAGTGCCTCACCGGAGCTGGTGGCAGCATCGATCTCAAGCCTCGCTGCTGCGCTGCCTTCCCTGAAGTCCGCCGAGTCCGTCGTCGCCGTAACGTTCCCGCTCAACTCTGTCATCGGGCCGTCCAGCTTCGACAGCTCGCTGCCCGCAAACCCCGAACGCCAGCTCAAGTCCCTCACGCCCGCCCAGTTGGAAGAGAGCGTGAACGAGTTGATCTGCCCGCCGATGTGGAACGACTCGTCGACGGTTGCGATCGAGCCCTTCCGCGTCACTCCGCCGATCGCCTGGTTCAGGAACTCGTGAACGTCTTCAGGCGAGATATCGGCGTCCCAGAGCTCGTAGATCCAGCTGCTGCCGGTCAGCGAGTTGAACGCCTTTGAGACGGTAATGGAGCGCTCGTCCCGGGACGATGCAGTGACGCGTCGCGTGTGCTTTGCGCCCGTCGAGTCGGTGGCGTGTATCCACCTGCCGCGTTGCTCGTTCTCGACCCCGAACGCCAGCGTGTTGTCGACCAGCTTCACGCTGTTCGGCGCCGTTTCGGTCGGGCTCGACTCGATCTGCCCCGATTCCTGCCTGACCGCGCCAAGCAGCAATCCGATCGAGTGCCTGAGCTGCTTCCTGTTTCGCCGCTGCGTAACCGGCATCTTCACACCACCTCACATCTTCCAGGTAGAGGGACCAACGGTCAGGGCACGGCTCAGTCGATGACGCTGCGGATCCGGAGGCTTACAGGCCAGTAGGTGATCTTGCCTCCGGAATCGACCAGCTTGATGTCACCGCCGAAGATCCCGGCCGGCCACGAACTTGTCTGCGCCGAGGTGATGTCCCACCTGATGAGGCCGGATGACGCGGTGACGGCGTCGCTCAGCTCGTCCGTGAGGATCGGCTGCACCGGCAACGAGGTGTTCTCGATCGACACCGAGTAGACGCCGCTCGACGTGATGCGGGTCGGTGAGATAGCCCCATCCACCATCAGGACCGCTTCAAGGGTGACGTCGGAGCCAACGGGCACGGCATCCGGCTCACCCCAGACCTGCCTTGGCATCACTCAGCCTCCAGACGCACCCGGTGCGTCAACTCAACGTTGTGTTCGATCCTGTCAGCCGACCTGGTCGCAGACCTGACCAGCTGTCGGGAAGGCATATCGAAACGGATCCTGAAGCTGTGCAGCGGTTCGGTCAGCACCGGCAACTCGTCCGCCCTGAGCCTCAGCGCCACCAAAATCGTCGACCAGAACCCCATCGCTTCCGCACCTCGCTTCCGGACGTGGATCACTCGTCACAAGGCTCAAAAGGCCGCTTGTCCCGATCAGTCCTTGTAGAAAAGGTTCACCACCAGGTTGCTGGCCGGCGCTGAGGTGTCGGTGAGCCCGGAACCTCCGGCTGCCAGCAGCGAGATGCCGCTCGACATCAGCAGACCCTGTGCGAAGGTCACATTCGCGCCGCCCTCCGGCGGTATGCCCAGGTTGAGGGCCGGCGCCGTCGTGCCCTTGGTCACACCCGACGAGTCGTCGGAGAACAGCTTTGCGTAGACGATCGCCGCTGAGTCCGGGTTGGTCACCATGTAGCCGTACAACCGGCCGCCGCTGGACGTAACCGTCTCGATAGCCGAGCTGAGCACGGTCGTGAAGGTCTGCAGCGCGCCGTCTGAGTTCCCGCCGATAGCGTTCAGGCCGACGCCAACCTCGTCCGTCGAATCGTTCGACACCAGCACGTTCGAGTCGGACATGTTGGTGACGGTGATGACAGTCGAAGGCGCAACGTAACCGGTGATCGAGACGACCGTGTCGCCCTGCACCGGCAGCGGCGTCCCTGCTGAAACGACATTGAATGCGTTCGCAGCCGAGTCGCTCTCAAACCCGACCGCGAAGAAGCGAGCAGACCCCGCCGAATCGCCTTCCGTGAAGACCGGACCTGCAGAGTCGGAGTCAGCGATCTTGGCGCGGACGATGTCTGCCGAGTCGATGGCGACTGCGAACGATGCGCCGGCGACCGGTGAGACGGAGGCGTTGCCCTGGATCGTCACGGTGCCGGCGACCGGAACCGTGGAGTCGTCGTTGGCGCCGCGCACGAAAAACGGGGTGGACGACGAGGTGCCGTTGCCGTTCAGCTGGACAGGCAGTGGGCTCGCGGTGTCGGTCAGGTTGGCGGTGTTCAGCGGTCCCCAGGCCAGCTTGCCGATAGGATAGTGGACCGACGAGCCGCCAATGGCATCGGTCGCAAAGACCTCACCGGCCGAATCAACAAGCTCGCTCGTGAAGTTGTCGGGCATGTAGAACCTCCGCGACCCGGATTGCCGGGCGTTTCTCTGCGGTTGCGCTATCGGCGACTGGCATCCAAGCTATCGCCGCGCCGTGGTGATTTGAACGGCGACGTGTCACTACAGACGAACGGACGACAGGAACTGGAGCTCAAGGAAAACCACGATGAGCGAACTCAACGAACTCGCCGCAGTCGTCGGCGCCATCCTGAAAGAACGCGGCGAGACGATCGCCGTCTCGGAGTCATCGAGCGGCGGCCTGGTCTCTGCTGCACTGCTGTCGGTGCCCGGAGCGTCGGCCTACTTCATGGGAGGCGCGGTGATCTACACCGGTACCGCGAGAGACGAGTTTCTCGGGGTCGATCTCGATGCTCACCCTGGGATGCGCTC
>JANQEF010000060.1 GCA_028278465.1 Dehalococcoidia bacterium
TCCTCGGCACGCCGATCAACGCCCAGGTGGCGAACCTGATCGTCGCCCAGCTGCTCTACCTGGCGTCTGAGGACCCTGAGCGCGACATCAGCCTGTACATCAACTCGCCCGGCGGCGAGGTGTACTCGGGCATGGCGATCTACGACACCATTCGCTCGGTGCCGTGCCACGTCTCAACGATCTCGGTCGGCCTCTGCGCCAGCTTCGGGACGATACTGCTGACCGCAGGCGAGCCAGGCAAGCGCTACGCGCTGCCGAACTCAACCGTCCACATGCATCAGCCGCTGAGTGGTACGCAGGGCCAGGCGTCTGACATCGAAATTCACGCCAGGGAAGTGCTCCGGCTCCAGGACTCGCTCAGGCAGATCGTTGCCGACAGCACCGGTCAGAGCTACGAGCGGGTGGCGAGGGATATGGACCGCGACTTCTGGCTGAACGCGGAGCAGGCCGCAGAGTACGGGCTGGTGGACGAAGTGCTCAAGGTGGCCGAGAAAAGTACGTCGACAGAGGGGAGTTCCAACGGCACGAGCTAGCCTCGGCCACAGGGACGCTATCGGTAAAAACAATCCCAAGTTGTCTCCCGGCAGCAGGTATTGAATGGCTGACTCTCAAAACACCGGTGAAAACCACGACTCTTACGACTGCTCTTTCTGCGGCAAGCCGCAGGACTCGGTCAAGCGTCTGATCGCCGGTCCCTCGAAGATCTTCATCTGCAACGAGTGCGTTGGCCGCTGCCAGCAGATCATCTCGGACGACCGTCCGGTTGTGACGCCGCAGTCGAAGCCGACCACGCCGCGGGAGATCTTCGAGCGTCTCAACGAGTACGTGATCGGCCAGGAACGCGCCAAGCGCGTCATCAGCGTCGGCGTCTACAACCACTACAAGCGCATCTGGTTCGGCACCGAAGACCCGGACGTCGAGCTCCAGAAGACGAACATGCTGCTTGTCGGCCCGACCGGTTGCGGCAAGACGCACCTCGCCCAGACGCTCGCTCGCATCCTGGACGTGCCGTTCGCCATATCTGACGCCACCTCTCTCACCGAGGCCGGCTACGTGGGCGAGGACGTCGAGAACATCCTGCTGCGCCTGATCCAGAACGCCGAGTTCGACATGGCGCGGGCTGAGCAGGGCATCATCTACATCGACGAGGTCGACAAGATCGCCCGCAAGGGCGCCAACCCGTCGATCACCCGTGACGTCTCAGGCGAGGGTGTGCAGCAGGCGCTGCTTAAGATCCTGGAGGGCGCAGTCGTCAACGTGCCGCCGCAGGGCGGACGTAAGCACCCGCACCAGGAGTTCATCCAGATCGACACCTCGAACATCCTGTTCGTGCTCGGTGGCGCTTTCGAAGGGCTCGAAGAGATCCTGCGCAAGCGCGCTGCCGGCAACGAATCGAACCTCGGCTTCGGCGCAACGAGCACGCGTGCCGCTGACGGCGAGAATGTCGACTACACAGGCGTCGCCGCAGCGGACCTGATGCAGTTCGGCTTCATCCCGGTGTTCATCGGCCGTGTTCCGCTGGTCGTTGGTCTGTCTGACCTGACCAGAGACGAACTGATCCGGGTGCTGAAGGAGCCGAAGAACGCGCTGGTCCGCCAGTACGAGGCGCTGTTCAAGATGGACGGCGTGGAGCTGGTGTTCGAGGATTCTGCGCTCGCCAGCACGGCAGAGGTGGCAAAGGAGCGTAAGGCCGGCGCACGTGGCCTGCGGTCGATCGTCGAAGAGCTTCTCATCGACGTGATGTACGAGTTGCCGTCGATGTCTGGCGTTAAGCAGTGCATAGTCGAGGGCGAGACGGTGACGTCGCAGATGTGGCCGAAGATCCTCGACGAGGCGGGCAAGCGGCTGGACACCAAGCTGCCGCCGCACCGCCAGACGGCTGCCTAGAGTTTTCTGCTGAGATAGGGAAGCGACCCTTGCGCCAGGCGGGGTCGCTTCTCTTTTTGGCTGGTTTCGGGCCGGCCGATGAAGTTTCGCTTAGCTACGAGGCTCTGCCTGAGCGAAGAGTTGCGCCTCTACCTCGTCCGTCAGGTCAATCGGCCCGGCGGTTTCGGCGTCCTGCAGGCTGATCTTGCCGCTTGCTATCGCCTTCAGCGTCTCGACGACAAGCGGCCGCTCCCGCTCCATCCCTAGTTGACGTAGCCGCGCAAACAGCGGCTGGTCTTCGCCCTGCTCACCTTTCAGCGCAG
>JANQEF010000233.1 GCA_028278465.1 Dehalococcoidia bacterium
ACGTCGAACTCACGCGGATCGGGCACGCGCGGCGGAGACTTCGGAGCGGTTCTTGGCGGAGGTCGATGCCGCAGCGGTCTTCGCAAACGCGTCGACGTATTTCAATGACGGCGGACAGTTCGGGCTCGGCGCCGAGGTGGCGATCAGCACGAGCAAGCTGCACGCCCGCGGCCCGATGGGGCTGCGAGAGATCACGACCTACAAGTGGGTCGTTAGAGGCAACGGCCAGGTCCGCACGTAACGAGTGCCTTCGCACGGTCCACACATCCCACGCTGGTCCGCGCTGGACTCGTGCCCTAGAACGGCTTGTAGACCATCACGAACAGGATGAAGATCAGCAGCCCGTTCATGAAGAGCTCGACGGCCGTGTAGCGGGTTCCGGTCATCAGCTCCTTCTGCTCGTCGAGGATCCGTCCCTCGGACGTCGCCTGCTCCATCAACCTGTCAGCCGCCTCTCCCCACGGCTTGAACGTGAGCGCCGGGACCACGAGCGCAACACCCGAGGCGATGTAGGCGGCGATCAGCCAGCCTGCGGTCAACTCGAAGCCGATCTCCCATGCCGCCAGTACGCCGAATATGCCTGCGCCGATCAATCCGATGGGAGCGAGCATCCCTCCGGTCATCATCAGGTTCATGAAGATCCGGAACTCGTTGAGGTCGTCGGTCCGGCGCAACCTCACCGACGCAAAAGTGAGAGCGCCGAGCGTAAATAGCAGCAATGCCACAAAGAAGATGTGCATGAATGTGAGGAAATCGGCCATTTCGTCCCCCGACGGCAGGTAATCCGTTTCGCGGCGCAACCATACCGGAAGGACACGGTTTTCGGAAGCCGAACCGCGCGGGTTGAACTCAAAAACGACGGTTCGAACACGGACCGCCGTCAGATCAGCCTGTCGCCCTGTGCTCTACAGCCCTCTGCCGGCCATGAAGTCGGCGAGGTCGGCGGTGCGGGATGAGTAACCCCACTCGTTGTCGTACCAGCCGACCACTTTCACGAAGCCGTCGCCCACCGCGGAGGTTGAAAGGGCGTCGATGGTGCAGGAGTTCGGGTTGCCGATGTAGTCGGTGGATACCAGCGGCTCGTCAGACACCCCGAGAACGCCCTTCAGGCCGTTCGCAGAGGCTGTCTTGAAGGCCTCGTTGATCTCGCCGGGGGACGCGCTGCGTTCAAGCTTGCACGTCAGGTCGGTGACAGAACCGGTGATCACCGGCACGCGGTACGCCATGCCGTCGATCCGGCCCGCCAGCTCCGGGATCACGATCGTCACGGCCTTTGCAGCGCCGGTCGTAGTCGGAATGATGCTGTTGGCAGCAGCGCGCGCCCTGCGCAGGTCGCTGTGCACCTGGTCGAGGATCTTCTGGTCGTTGGTGTAGGCGTGGATCGTCGACATCAGCGCGCTCTCGATGCCGAACTCGTCGTGCAGCACCTTGGCCATCGGCGCCACGCAGTTCGTGGTGCAAGAGGCGTTCGACACAATCCTGTGCTGCGCCGGGTCATAGTCGTCCTGGTTGACGCCCAGCACCACGGTGATGTCTTCGTTCTTTGCGGGCGCCGAGATGATGACCTTCTTCGCGCCGCCGTTCAGATGTCCCGCGGCCTTCTCAGCGTCGGTGAAGAAGCCGGTCGACTCGACCACCAGGTCCGCGCCGACATCGCCCCACTTCAGGTTGGCGGGATCGCGCTCAGAGAACACCTTGATCGTGCGGCCGTCGATGACGAGATCGTCGCCGCTGACCTCGACAGAGCCGCTGTATACGCCGTACGTCGAGTCGTACTTGAACAGGTGCGCATTGGTCTTCGCATCGCCGAGGTCGTTGATGGCGACAACTTCCAGCGTGTCCGGATGGCGCTCCGAGATGGTGCGGAACACCTGCCTGCCGATCCGGCCGAAACCGTTGATGCCGACCTTTACCTTTGCCATCGCCTGTTCATCCTTTCCAGCGCGAGGTCAGGCAGTCTTCGCCTGCTGCCCGCCGTTTTGCATTAGAACGCGTTTGCCTGCATATCTGGCTTCTGCGCCGAGAGATTCCTCTATGCGCAGAAGACGGTTGTACTTTGCGACTCGCTCGCTCCGGGCCGGAGCGCCGGTCTTGATCTGGCCCGCGGACGTGCCAACTGCCAGGTCTGCAATTGTCGTGTCCTCGGTCTCGCCAGACCTGTGGCTCACCACGACACCGAACCCGGCGTTCTGGGCCATCTTGATCGTGGCGAGCGTCTCGGTCACTGTGCCGACCTGGTTGAGCTTCACGAGAATGGCGTTTCCTGCGCCCTCCCTGATGCCGCGCTCCAGGTAGCTCTCCTGCGTGACGAAGAGGTCGTCGCCGACGATCTGGGTCGATTGGCCTATGCGGCCGGTCATGGCGGACCAGCCCTCCCAGTCGTCCTCTGAGAGCCCGTCCTCGATCGAGTAGATCGGGAAGTCAAGGCACAGGTTCTCGTACTCGTCGATCATCCGTTCAGATGTGAACCTGCTGCCGTCGCGCTGCAGGTTGTAGCGGCCGGCGCCGGGCCTGCCCGAAGGATTCTTGTAGAACTCGGATGCGGCCGGGTCGAGGGCGATGTAGACCTCTTCGCCCGGGATGTAGCCGGCCTCCTCGATCGCCTGCGTCACGAAGCTCAGCGCCTGCCTGTTCGTCAGGCCGTGAGGGGCGAAACCGCCCTCGAACCCGACGTTGGTCGAAAGGCCCTGCTCTTCCAGCATCTCGCCCAGCTTGTGGTAGATCTCGGAACCCGCTCGCAGGGCATCGGAGAAGGTGTCCATGCCAACCGGCGCCACCATGAACTCCTGGAAGTCGGTCGAGCCGGCCGCGTGCGCGCCGCCGTTCAGGATGTTGAGCATCGGGACCGGAAGCTCGTTCGGTGTCTCATTGCCGTTCAGGCGAGCAACTCGCCGGAACACCTCTTCCCGGTTGCCCCTGCCGTCTTTGACGCCGAATGCGGAGGCTCGAAGCGCGGCGAGCGAAACGGCCAGCAGCGCGTTGGCGCCGAGCTTGGTCTTCCTCTCCGAGCTGTCGAGCTCGATCATCCGGGAGTCGAGCGCCTCCTGGTCTTCGATGTCGAGCCCTACCACGGCTTCACGCAGGGCATCGTTGACGTGGGAAACGGCCTTCAGGACGCCTTTGCCGCCGTAACGCTTGCCGTCGTAGAAGGGATCGTCCTCTTTCAGCTTGCCGTCGCGCAGCTCGACCGCCTCCCGTGCGCCTGTGCTGGCGCCGGACGGAACGGACGAAAGTCCGACCTCCATGTTGTCGAGGGTCACGAGGGCGTAGACCGTCGGGTTGCCCCGCGAGTCAAGGATCTCTTTGCCGCGGACGTCTGTGATCTGGGTCATATCTGTGCTGTTTGTGGAGAGCCGGGACGATGGGTGGTGTTAGTTACGGCCTGGGGCCGGGAGTATGCGGTTCAGCGAGCCGTCAGTCAGCAGCCCGGTGATCTGTACAGGATACTCCGTGCGTTCTTTTCTGATTCTTAACCCGGCGCGTTTTTCGTGACGATTCCTGGCAGCGTCGTTGCGCTAGACGCCGTTGGTGGCCGCGGCGATCGCTTTCTGCTGAACCTCCGCCAGTTCGCTGATCCCCGCTCCGGCAAGCTTCAGCAGTGTGTCCATCTGCGCCGCCGAATACGGTTCGCCTTCGGCCGTTCCCTGGACCTCGACGAATTCGCCGTCGCCGGTCATCACGACGTTCATGTCGACGTCGGCCTTGAAGTCTTCGTCGTAGGCGAGATCTAGCATCTCGATGCCATCCACGATCCCGACGCTCACGGCGGCGATGTTGTGCTTCATCGGGTCGCCTTCAACGCGGCCTTTCTCCTGCAACCATGAGACCGCGCCGCTCAGGGCGACGTAGGCGCCGGTGATCGACGCTGTGCGGGTTCCGCCATCGGCGCGCAGCACATCGCAGTCGATCAGGATCGAGTTTTCGCCGAGCGCTTCCAGGTCTACCGCTGCACGAAGCGACCTGCCTATCAGCCGCTGGATCTCCTGCGTCCGACCGCCCAGCCTGCCGCCACGATCACGACGGACCCGCTCGTCTGTCGCCCGCGGCAGCATCGAATACTCGGCGGTGACCCAGCCTTTGCCCTGGCCTTTGAGCCACCGGGGAACGCTGGTCTCGACGGAAGCGGTGCAGATCACGTGGGTGTTGCCGGTCTTGATGAGAGCAGAGCCCTCGGCGTTCGGCATGAACCCCGGCGTGATCGTCACCGGCCTCAGCTGGTCCGTGGCGCGGCCGTCACTACGAGCAGAAGAGTCGCCCAATCGTTGTGTCTCCTTGAATCGAGAAAGTGTGCTGGATTCGCCCGGCGAAGGCCCGCCGGGCTCCGGCCTTTGAACTGATGCATCCCGCAACTTGTCTGCAGTTTGCCTCAGTGCCCTGAAAAAGGCCGACTGCCATTCTAGAAGAGATGGGGAAGTCACAACAGGAACCGGACCAGGCGCCGGGACCGGAGAGCCGAGGCACGGCAAAACTCCCGAGACCGTTCCCGCTTGTGCGCTACTACTTGCTTGCCAGCGTTCTGCTGGTCATCGGCGCGTTCGCCGTGCTGAACTTCTCGACGCAGCGCATCCAGAGCGGCACCGCCATCAACAGCCTCAGGCAGGAGGCTGAATCTGACGTAGAGCCGGTGGTGTTCGAACTGTCGCTGGCTATCACCGAGTACCTCGAACCGGGCGAAGACCTCGTCGCCGCGCTGCAGCCCAGGGAGCGGGAATTGGACCGCGATGTGATCAACGCGCTCCGCGGGATGCCGATCGCTCGCGTCGACCTGCTGGCTCCGAACGGAGCACTTGCCTATTCGACCGACCCGAGCGCTACCGCCGCGATCTCTGGCGACGAGGCTATGCAGGCGATTGCCGGAGAGACGTTCAGCCGCTACGACGATGATTTCTCGCTTGAGCTGTTCAACGGCGAGTCGGCGAACATCGCCACCGTCATCACGGCGAACCCGCTGAACACGGAGTGGAGCGTCGACAGCGACGGCCCGGTCGCCGTCCTCGTGGCGTTCAGCGACGTCACTGAAGCCGTGCCAAGCGTGACCAGTTCTGTCGCGCCGGAGAGGCTGGCTGTTCTTGGAGGCACGATGGCGGCGCTGTTCGTGCTCCTCTCATGGATCGTCATCCGCGGCCACACCTTCACGACGGACGCGAGGAACCAGCTTGCGTCAATGCTGGAGACCGAACGTGACATCAGGAGCCAGCTCGACGTGCGGAACACCGAACTCGAGGAGGCGAACAACGCCAAGTCTCGCTTTCTCGGCCTGGTGTCACATGAGCTGAAGACGCCTCTGACCTCGATCATCGCCTTCGCCGCGAACCTCGAGAAAAGCATCGGCAGCTCGCTCGGCGAACGCCAGGCGAAGCAGTTCCAGGCGATCTCGCGAAACGGCTTCCAGCTAAAGGCGCTGATCGACGAGCTGCTGGACGTTTCAGCCGCATCGCAAGGTGAGCTCAGCCTGAGCATCGAACGCGTCACAGCCGGGGAGATAGTCAGCGAGGCGCTCGAGGTCGTGAAGCCGCAGATCGAAGAGCGTGGGCAAAGTCTGACCATTTCGATGGACGACCCGCAGCTGGAGTTCACCGGCGACCCGATGCGACTTCAGCAGGTGGTCTCGAACCTGCTGAGTAACGCATCCAAGTACTCCGCCGAGGGATCGGAGATCGGTCTTAGCGTGCAGGAGTCGAGCGGCCACGCCTGCATCAAGGTCAGGGACAGCGGTATCGGCATGTCCGAAGAGGACCTGCAGCGCCTGTTCAGTACCTTCTTCCGGGCTGATGACGCCGTGGCGACCGGCATGCCCGGAACCGGGCTCGGCATGGTGGTCGTCAAGTCGGTGGTCGAGGGCCACGGCGGCACGATTGAGGTCACCAGCGAGGCCGGAGTCGGCACAACGGTCAAGGTCGACATTCCGTTAGACGGCGCGGACCTTGGCGAAGGCCGGGACGAACAGGCGGCTTAGCCGGACTGGCCCGTCACCGGAAGAGACGGTATCTCACCGCACGCCGTAAAAGTGGCGAAGTCTGCGAACGACTGGTGCAGGTTGATCGCAAGGTCACCGGTCGCCAGGTCTGCGATCGTGACACCGGGCAGTTCGGTCAGCGAGTGGCCGCCGATCACGTTCTCAAGCCTGTGATCGATCCCTCCCAGCATCAAGCACTCACCGAGGTGGATGTGGGCGGGCTGGGCAACTGCGGCTGCCGGCGAGACGTCTATCTCGACGAACAGGCTGTCATTGCCTTCCCAGAGCCGAGCCCAGCCGGTCTGATGCCTGCCCTTGGGCGCCTCGAGCCATATCGTCGCTTCAGTAGCGGAAATGACGGAGCGGGAGGGTTCGGCGGGAGCGGCCGTGGCGTTGGTCACTGAAGTCGGCCGGGCAGCCTCGGCATCTCCGCAGCCAGCCAGGATCAACATCAGCATGCCGATCACGATCAAGAGCAATCGTACTGGCAGCGGTCTGGATATCGATCTCTTCGACGGCATAGGCTCAACTCACAGATGCCGTTACCGGGCGCGGTTCGACAGGTGATATCGTAGGCCGGCTTCGAAGAGTGGGAACTCGTGCTGGTGTCTCTTGCGGCTGTGGGAATACCGACATTCACCGCCGCGCCGGGGCCGTTCGCGAATTCAATGAATTAGCTGACTCCAGGGGTCGATACATGAAGATAGCCGTGATGGGCGCCGGCGCTGTCGGCGGGTACTTTGGAGGCGTGCTGGCGAACAGCGGCGAAGACGTAACGCTGATCGCAAGAGGCGCGCACGGCGAAGCGATCAGCCAGAACGGCCTCAATGTGGACAGCCACTGGGGCAACTTCACCGTCAACGTTCCGGCCACGCCCGACCCCGCGGAAGTCGGGAACGTCGACGTGGTCCTGCACTGCGTCAAGCTGTACTCAAATGCTGAGGTGCTGCCGCTGATCAAGCCGATGGTTGGCGAGAGCACTACGATCCTCACCATCCAGAACGGTGTGACCAGCGGAGAGACGATCGCCGCCGAGTACGGCTGGGGCCGCGTGCTGCAGGGTGCCACTTACATTGAGGCGGCGATCATAGGTCCGGGCCATATCGAGCAGTCCGGTTCAACCGCCCACATCGAGTTCGGCGAGAACGACGGGTCGATGTCCGAGCGTGTTGAGCGCCTCAAGAACGTGCTCGACAGGCCCGGCATCCAGGTCAGCGTGAGTTCGGACATCGTGTCGACTCTCTGGACCAAGCTGGTTGCGGTCGGCGCTTTTGGCACCGTTATGACCGCTGCCAGGGCTAGTTTGCCCGAAGTCCTCGCCGGGCCGGAGGGTGAGACGACGATACGGACCGTGATGGAAGAGATCGTCGCGGTTGGCAAGTCGCAGGGCATCTCTTTCGCTCCGGGAGTGGTCGACGAGAAGCTGCAGGGCGGCATCGAAGAGGCCGAGGAGTTCAAGTCGTCGCTGCAGTACGACCTGACGAACGGCAAGCCGTTGGAACTGGACGACATCCTCGGCGCCGTTGTCCAGAAGGGCCGGGCGGCAGACATACCGGTGCCCGCGTCCGCGGCGCTCGTGATGACTCTAGAAAAGTTCAAGCATGGCTCTTGAAGGCCGAGCTCAAGACCACAGACATGGAGTGAGCGGTTGGCAAACGCATCCGAGACGGTGATTTCCGACGAGACTCTGGCGAAGCTGGGCGAGCTGCCGACCCAGACACTGATCGACGCGCTGTGGGTGCACGATTGGCCGCAGACGATGATCCACGGCGCACGTCCGCTGTTCCCGGGCCAGAAGATGGCGGGCCGGGCCGTGACGCTGCGCTTCGTCTATCACCGGCAGGACATACTGGCCGACAAGCCGAAGGGCGAAGAGTCGCCTGAATACGTTGCGTTTGAGCTGTGCGGACCGAACGAGGTGCTGGTGGCTTCGGCCGTCGGGCCATGGGAGTCGATCGGCGGCGACATCAAGTTCCTGAGACTGGCCCAGCGCGAGGTCGGCGGGCTGGTCACCGACGGCTCGGTGCGAGACACGGCTGTGCTGAAGGAGTACGGCTTCCCGGTGTTCTGCCACTCGAGCACGGCCAAGCAGGGTCCCGGCGTGATGCAGCCGTGGGGTGTGAACGACGTTATCTCGTGCGGCGGCGTGGTGGTCCGGCCGGGCGACGCGGTGGTTGGCGACGACGATGGCGTGGTGGTGGTGCCGGCGTCGATGGCCGAGACGGTGCTGGAGGTGGCGGCCGAACGCGAGGCGGTCGAGCAGGTGGTGAAGAAGGAGCTCGAGCGCAACCCCGGCTCGCCCGGAAAGTATTACCCGTTCAACGACGCCACCTGGAAGCTGTACGAGGAGTACAAGCAGCGCGGCGAGGCTTAGCCGTTCAGGCGTCGGTAGACTTCAGCCGGGTTAGCAGCCATGACGGCGTCTGCGCCGGACCCGGCTGCGCGAATCGTTTCCTCGATGCTGTCTGTAACCACCGGCCCGGAGACGAAGATCTTCTTGCCCGCTTCGTGCACCGCCGCAACATCTGCGTTCGACGGCACGAACCGTGCGTAGACCCAGCTTGAATACGGGTCTGAAAGCACCAGCGGCAGTGTTTCGGCTATGGCTGAGCACCTGAACTCGGCGCTGCCCTCGTAGAAGCGTCTTCGGACATCGACCGAGCGGGCGACCAGGCCAGTGCCGATCGTGCGGTCCATCACGCCATGCCTGTCCAGCGTATCGCAGACGGCGTTGATGATGCCGGGCGGGAGGATCTTCACATCGAGCGCGACGGCCGGGCTGATCGACGCTTTGGCAGATACTAGCCCAAGCACCTCGTCGAGAGTCGGGACTTTCGCTCCGGCGAACTGTTCGCCCTTCCAGTCGCCGGCGTCGAGCTCCCTCAGCTCATCGAGCGACATCTGCGAAACTCGCCCGCTGCCATCGGTTGTCCGGTCGACGGTTTCGTCGTGGATGACGACGACGTGGCCGTCGGCGGTCATCGCGAGGTCGAACTCGATCCCCATGCCGAGATCGAGCGCTGCCTCGAACGCCGGGAGCGTGTTCTCCGGGTGGGTGTCTTCAAGACCCCTGTGGGCGATCAGCACAGAATCGGTCATAAGCGGATCATCCTTCCGATTCAGCGGCCCGCAGCCGCCCCTGCGCCTCGCGGAGAGCCTCGGCGACCCGTTTCGGAGCGGTCCCGCCGGGCACGTCACGCGCCGCCACGGCCGAGTCCAGCGTCACCGAGAGCACATCCTCGTCGAAGAGCTCTGAAGCGGCCTTGAAGTCCTCCAGGGTGAGTTCGCTGAACCCCTTGCCGGCGCCGATGCTCCGCTTGGCCAGCGCGGCTACTGCGATGTAAGCCTGCCGGAACGGAACGCCCTTTCCGACAAGGTAGTCGGCAATATCCGTCGCCAGCACGTAGCTCTGTTTGGCCGCTTTTCGCATGCGGTCGGCATCGACAGCCATGCCGTTCACCATGCCGGCCGCCGCAGCGAGTGCGGGGATCAAGGTGTCGGCCGAGTCGAACAGACCTTCCTTGTCCTCCTGCAGGTCGCGGTTGTAGGTCAG
>JANQEF010000077.1 GCA_028278465.1 Dehalococcoidia bacterium
TGTGCGTGTTCTCGATGCACAGCAGCTTCGTCGGCGGCTTGTGGTAGTCGCGCGGCTTGACTGCAGCGTTGATCAGGTCAGGGTCGAGCACGCCGTGCCTGTCGGTCTTGATCGGGTACATCACGACGCCGCCGAGGACCGATACGCCGCCTGCTTCGCTGTTGAAGATGTGGCACATGTCGCCGAGGATAATCTCGTCGCCGCGCTGCGCATGCGACAGCACCGAGACCAGGTTTCCCTGCGTGCCGGAAGTCACGAACAGCCCGGCCTCCTTGCCAAGCATCTCCGCCGCCTTCTCTTGCAACCGGTTTACTGTCGGGTCGTCGCCGTAGACGTCGTCACCGAGTTCGGCGTCGTACATCGCCTTCCGCATCTCTGGCGAGGGCTGGGTGACTGTGTCGCTGCGGAGGTCGACTCTGATTTCCATCGGGTTTCCTTCTGGCGAAATGGCTAGAGGCGGACCCGGCTCGCGCTCAGCCTTTGGACGGCCGTGATCCGGGGCGAGGCGATTCTACCAACGTGGGAAGCTCCGGGCAGCAGGGGTCGGACATTCGCCCACCGCAATGCGCCGGAACAAAAAACGCCCCCGCCAACGATCGTTGGCGGGGGCAGCTCCGGATAGCGCCTGGTCGAGAAGGCGCAGTGGGAACTAACTACTGGTTAACAGCCTGACGCCTGCGTTACCTGGCCGGCCGTGTCCCACGTGTAGGAACACTTCGTGGGGTTCTGCCGCAGGTAGTCCGGGAACAGGGTCTGGTTGCCGGTCGTACCGCTGTCAAAGTCAAACGACGAGAAGTTGTTTGTCGCCGTTGAGTTGGCGTTCGTCGTCGAGGTCGTCAGACCACGGTCCGCGATGATCAGGTCAACTGCGGCCTGCACGGTCTGTGCCTCGGTGTTGTTTGCTTCGGTATCGCCCGACCCGACAAATCGGCTCACGTTGGGGATGACGACTGCTGCGAGGGCGGCGATGATGCCGATCACTACGAGCAGCTCGACCAGCGTGAAGCCTCTCGACCGGGCATTCACTTCGCTCTGCATGGGTTTCCTCCAAGATTGAACGTGCGCCGCAAGGTGGGCGCTGATGGAGTCGAGACTACGGAGCGAAGGTTGTGATGGCGGTGCAACGGGGAGTGGAACGGGTGTGCCTGAAGTGACCAACCTGATCTGGCGGTGTCGTCTGGCGGCGTTCGGCTACAGATTTCTTCAATCTTCGTCAATGCGCACTCCGTATACTCAAGGCGTGGCACAGGAGACACATCCAGACACCGAGACGGCGCCCGTCGAACGCGCCGATGCGCCTGCGACCGCGCCGCCCGAAAAGCCGTCACGGCGGCCGCTATTCGCCGATCCGGTCCCGTGGGTGATGCTCGCCACGGCGCTCGGGCTGGACCAGCTGACCAAGGCGCTGGTGATCGAGAACCTGCGCCGCGGCGAGTCGTGGCCTGAAGAGGGCTTCTTCCGCTTCACTCACGCCTGGAACACCGGCACGGCGTTTAGCCTGTTCCAGGACCAGAGCACGATACTCACCTTCGTCTCGTTCGCCGCTGTGATCGCGCTCTACTTCGTCTACCGGTCCGTCGAGTCGCCGACGATCTGGGTGCGGATGGCATTCGGACTGCTGCTGGGCGGCGCATTCGGCAACCTGATCGACCGCATCAGGCTCGGGCATGTCACCGACTTCATCGACGTCGGTCCCTGGCCGATCTTCAACATCGCCGACTCTTCGATAGTCGTCGGCATATTCGTGCTGTTCCTGTTCTTCTGGTCAAACCCGGAAGACAAGAAAACTTCGCCCGCCGACACTGCGCCGCCGGATGCAGGACCGCCGCCAGCCGCGGGCTCGGCGCAGGGCAACCAGCAGGAATCGGGCTGATGGCGCGCCGCGTGGCGTGGCAGGTCGAAGCTGACGGCGACGCCCACAGGCTGGACGCGGCGCTTGCGCAACGCGCCGACTGGCTCTCACGGTCGGCAGCACAGAACGCAATCAGGAACGGCCTCGTGCGTGTGAACGACGAGGTCGAGACGCGCCCTTCGACCGCGCTGAAGCTCGACGACCGCGTCGAGTCGTTCCTGCCCGAGCCGGAAGACCCTGATGCGAGGCTGGTGGCCGCAGACGTTCCGGTCGACGTGATCTACCGCGACGACCACATACTGGTCGTGGACAAGCCACACGGAATCGCTGTCCATCCCGGCCCCGGTCACCGCGACGACACTCTAGTCAACGGCCTGCTCAAGATTTTCCCGGAGACCGCCGCTGTCGGAGCGCCTGACAGGCCGGGCGTCGTGCACCGTCTCGACCTCGACACCAGCGGTCTGCTGATCTTCGCCCTGACTCCAGAGGCGTACGTGCAGCTCGGCAAAGCGATGCGGGAGCGGGCCATCAAGCGCACCTATACCGCTCTTGCTCACGGTCGAGTCCAGCCCGCCGAGGGCACCGTCGACGCGCCGATCGGCCGTGACCCGTCGAACAGGACGAGGCAGGCGGTGGTCGAGTCGGGCCGTGCAGCGAAGACGCACTATCGCACCGTCGAGCAGCTGCCGAACGCAACGCTGCTGGAGGTGGAGCTTGAGACGGGCCGCATGCACCAGATCAGGGTGCACCTGACGGCCATCGGCTTCCCGGTGCTCGGCGACATGACCTACGGCAACAGCCCGAAGGTCAACGGCCTCAACCGCCAGTTCCTGCACGCGTCGCGCCTCAGCTTCGCTCATCCGGTGACCGGTGAGCAGATGACGCATGAGTCTCCCCTGCCCGCCGACCTCGCCTCGGTCCTGGAACGTCTGCGCCAGGCCTGAAAACTTCGTCGAAGCAGCCCGGCTAACAACCCGCCGCCTCGTGAAGCCTGAGCGTTGTCATCCGTTCGCCGGGCCGATACATTCTGAGTATGGCCACGAACACCACCTCTCCCGCACGGACCCGCTTCGCCCCCAGCCCGACCGGCCAGATGCACATCGGCGGTGTCCGCACTGCGCTGTTCAGCTGGCTGCTCGCACGCCAGACCGGCGGGCAGTTCATCCTCCGCATCGAGGACACAGACCGCAACCGCTACGTGCCCGGCACCGAGCAGTCGATCATGGAGTCGCTGCGCTGGCTCGGGCTCGACTGGGATGAGGGCCCGGACATCGGCGGACCACACGCGCCCTACACACAGTCTGAGCGGCTCGAGCTGTACCAGGACGCGACGAAGCAGCTGCTCGAGTCGGGCCACGCGTACGAGGACGACACTACGCCTGAGGAGCTGGAGGAGCTGCGGATCGCCCAGCAGGCGGCAGGAAAGCCGCCGGGCTACGACAACCGCGGGCGTTACAAGACGAAAGAGGAGATAGAGGCGTCACGCGCCGCCGGGAAGCCGATAGTAGTGCGTTTCAAGATCCCTGACCTCGGCACGCTCAAGTTCCAGGACGCAGTGCTCGGTGAGGTGGAGTTCGACCTGTCACTGCTGCAGGACTTCGTGATCATGAAGTCGGACGGCTACCCGACGTACCACCTGGCGCACATCGCCGATGACCGCGCGATGGAGATCACGCATGTTGTGCGTGGGCCGGAGTGGGTGCCGAGCACGCCGCGCCACGTCCTGATCCTCGATGCGCTGGGCTGGGAAAAGCCCGAATACATCCACGTGCCGCTGATCCTGGGCAAGGACCGATCGAAGCTCAGCAAGCGTCACGGCGCGGCATCGGCGCTGGAGTACCGCGACCAGGGCTTCCTGTCGGGCGCGGTCTTCAACTTCCTCGCCCTGCTCGGCTGGTCGCCCGGCGACGACACCGAGATCATGACGCGCGACGAGATCGTCGAACGGTTCTCGATCGACCGCATCCTGCAGAGCCCGTCGGTCTTCGACAACGAGAAGCTGGCGTGGATGAACGGCGTACACATCCGGCAGACCTCTGTAGAAGACCTGCTCGAGCCGGTCGCGGCAGTGCTGGAGAAGCCGGAAACCGAGGGCGGCCTGCCGGCCTCGGTCAGCAGGCCGGTCGACCGCGACTACCTGAAGCAGCTCCTTCCGCTGGTGCATGAGCGGCTGAAGACGCTGAACGAGGCGGCCGAAACGCTGTCCTTCTTCTTCGTCGACGAGATCAGCCCTGATGTTGAGGCGCTGCCGGGCCGTAAGTCAGACTCTGCAACCGCCGCTCGCTCGCTCGAGGAGTCGCTGGCGCTGGTGAAGACCGCCGAACCCTTCGAGCCCGAACACCTCGAAGCCGAGTTCCGAGCGCTTGCAGACCGGCTCGGCGTCAAGGCAGGTCCGCTCTTCACGCCGGTGCGCGTCGCCGTCACAGGTTCCAGCATGGCGCCACCGCTCTTCGACACCATCGTCGGCATCGGCCGCGAGCGGGTGATCGAGCGCATCGAAAACGCCATCGCGCTGTTGAACGGCGCCGGTCCAGCCTCAGACTCTTAGCGACAGTCCGCACTTCGCCGCTCTTGTAGTTCGCTCGCACGCACAGACGCCAATCCAGCGCGAACCTCGTCTCTATCCGCCGCCGCACGGACGCCACTGGCGAGAGCGAGAAGCAGCGAAATGTTCAGGGATGAGGGCACAGAACCGAGCATCGAGTTCAAGCGCCACATGAGGGAGCGCGTGGAGCGCACGCCGACGCAGCTGATCGTGGTGGCACTGCCATTCCTGGCCACGGCACGTGTGGCGCTGCTGGTGCGGGACATGTACCTCAGGTCTCGGTGCGAGACGCTTGCCAGGAGGATCGACGGCGAGCGCGACCTGAGGTCGATCGCGGCGAGACAGCGCTCATCCTCGCGATCCCAACGCTCTCAGACGAATTGACCCTGCGGAACTGCGGCGAGTATCATTTGACACCTGTCCGGGACGCGTAACGGCGTCCGCACCTGATCGAACAGAGGCTGGAGTTGGCAAGTGGAAGTTCGAATTAACGAGGGCGAGAGTTTCGAGGCGTTCCTGCGCCGTTTCACCAAGCGCGTGCAGCAGGAAGGCATCGTGTCTGAGACTCGCCGCCGCCAGCACTTCGAGCCGCCGAACGTCCTGCGCAAGAAGAAGGCTGCATCCAAGCGCCGCAAGAGCATCAAGGCGACGCTGAAGAACATGTAGCCACCGGGCTCGTCCCGGTTGACTGAAGAAGCGCCCTGAGACCGGGCGCTTTTTTGTTGGTCCGTTCCCCCGTCGCTACGCTGGCGAAGCGGTATCATTTTTCCGTCCCATCCCGGCCCGGCCCGCTGCCCGACCCGCCAAACTCTGGCCAGCAACGAAAGAGCCCGCATGAAATTCGGAATCGTCGTCTTTCCTGGAACGTGGAGCGAGCACGACACCTTCTACGCGGTCCACGACGTGCTCGACCAGCCGGCACGGCTGATCTGGCACAAGGAGACCGACATCTCCGACTGCGACGCCATCGTCCTGCCCGGCGGCTTCTCGTACGGTGACTACCTGCGCTGCGGAGCCATTGCCCGCTTTTCACCCGTCATGGAATCGGTGCGGGACTTCGCACGCCGCGGCGGACCTGTCATCGGCATCTGCAACGGCTTCCAGGTGCTCTGCGAGGCCGGGCTGCTGCCCGGAGCGCTCGTGCGCAACGAGCACCTCGAGTTCCGCTGCGAATGGGTGAACCTGCGCGTCGAGCGCACGGACACGCCGTTCACGAACACAGCGGAGACCGGCCAGCTTCTTCGCGTCCCGATCTCGCACGGCGAGGGCAACTGGCAGGCGGACGCCGAGACTGTCCGGTGGGTGGAGGACAACGGCCAGGTGCTGCTTCGGTACGTCGATGACAACGGCCAGCTTTCTGGCCCCTCGAACCCGAACGGCTCCATCAACGGCATCGCCGGTCTCGTAAACGAGTCGGGCAACGTGCTCGGGCTGATGCCGCACCCCGAGAAGGCCTGTGAGGACCTGATCGGCGGCGCAGACGGCAATGTGCTGTTCGAGTCGATCATCAGGTCGGCAACCGGCGTCACGGTCTAGCGCTCCGACGCTAACCTCGGCCGACAGTGCCAATATCGCCGCGCAACCGGCGCATCGCGGCCAGCTCCGTGCATTAAAACCCGTTTGACGATAGACTGCCGTCCACTATCGGAGCCCTTCACCACCGCACGGAGGTACGCGATGGCCGTCCAGAACGACGCCTACCCGATCACCTACACAGTCGACACGCCGGAGACCTTGAGCCGCTGGCTGTGGCTCGTCAAATGGCTGCTCGCAATCCCACACTTCATCATTGTCGGACTGCTCGGATACATCGGGCTGATCACGCTGTTCATATCGTGGGTGGTGATCCTCGTCACCGGAAAGCGTCCCAGGGGACTCTTCAACTTCCACCTCGGGATCATGAGGTGGTCGATGCGGGTCAACGGATACGTCACTCACATCGCCGAAGGCTATCCCCGCTTCACCATGGACGAAGAGCCGGAGTATCCCATCCGAATGACGGCCGAGTACGAGGAGAGCGCGAACAGGCTCACAACGTTCTTTCGGTACCTGCTCTCGATCCCCCACTTCCTGGTGTTGTGGATCCTGTCATGGATCGCCGGGATCGCCTGGCTGATCCACATCATCGTCGTGATCGTCACCGGCAAGCCGCACTCCGAGATCTTCAACTTCCTGGTGGGCGTCAATCGCTGGCAGGCCCGGGCAAACGGATACTTCTGGCTGCTTACCGACAGGTATCCGCCTTTCAGCCTGGACTGATCCCCAAAAACGGCGGCAAGTCGGGTAACGTTATCTGGTCAATTTCGACGCGTCTTTCGCGCGGCTTGTTGCGTCGCGCCTGCCCTCAGGAGTCACCTGTTTGCCGACACATTCCGTTTCGCAGGAAACGCTGGACGAGATCGCGCTCAGCCGGGATGAGTACGAGGCGATTGTCGACCGCCTGGGCCGTGAGCCCGGCGACCTGGAGCTTGGCCTTTTCGGCGCACTGTGGAGTGAGCACTGTGGCTACAAGCACACGAAGCCGCTGCTGCGTCGCCTTCCCGGCGAGTCGAGCCGCCTTCTGGTTGCTCCGGGTGCGGAGAACGCCGGGGTGATCGACATCGGCGACGGCCTCGCCATCGCCATGAAGATCGAGTCGCACAACCACCCCTCCGCTGTCGAGCCGTTCCAGGGCGCGGCGACCGGCGTCGGCGGCATCGTCCGAGACATCTTCGCCATGGGCGCGCGGCCGATCGCCCTCCTCGACTCCCTGCGCTTCGGCATGCCGCAGGGCGACGCCCACATCCAGCACCTGGTCCACGGCGTCGTGGGCGGCATCTCGTGGTACGGCAACTGCATCGGCATCCCGAACATCGGCGGCGAGACCTGGTTCGATGATTCCTACGCCGGAAACCCGCTCGTCAACGCCATGTGCGTGGGCCTGATCGAGGACGCGCGGGTCGTCAGCGCCACGGCGAAGCAGCCCGGTGACCTGCTGGTGCTGGTCGGCGCAGACACCGGCCGCGACGGCATCCACGGAGCCTCCGGGCTGGCCTCCCGCGCCTTCGAAGAGCAGGCGGAGATGCGGTCTGCGGTGCAGGTCGGCAACCCGTTCCTGGAGAAGGTGCTGATCGAGGCCTGTCTCGAGGCGATCAGGATCCCCGGCGTGAACGGCATGCAGGACTGTGGCGCGGCCGGCCTGACGTCGGCGGCGATCGAGATGGCGGAGCGCAGCGGAATGGCGCTGCGGATAGACGTCTCACGCGTGCCGCGCCGCGAAGAAGGCATGAACCCGTACGAGGTGATGCTCTCGGAGTCGCAGGAGCGGATGCTGCTGGCGGTCGAGGAGCGGGCGGTTGCCACGGTGACCGAGCTGTTCGAGAAGTGGGACCTCGATGCCACCGTGATCGGCGAGTTCAACGCCGGAGCGGACGTCGAGGTGTTCGACGGCGAATCACGGGTCAGCGCGACGCCGATCGAGCCGCTGACGAACGCGCCGGAGTACGCGTTCAACGCCCCGAAGCCGGCGTGGCTGGGCGAGCTGCAGGCGAAGGATCCCGGCAGGTTCGGTGTGCCGGACATGTCGCCTGCCGATGCCCTGCTGAAGATGCTGGCGTCGCCGAACATCGCCTCGAAGCGGCCGGTCTTCCGGCAGTATGACCATCATGTGCAGACCAACACGGTTGTAGAGCCGGGCGGCGACGCTGCGGTCCTGCGACTGAAGGGCACGGCCCGTGGCATCGCGGTGAGCAGCGACTGCAATGGCAGGCTGTGTTATCTGGAGCCTCGACGGGGCGCGCAGGCGGCGGTGGCG
>JANQEF010000090.1 GCA_028278465.1 Dehalococcoidia bacterium
AGATCAGTGCCCTGCTGTCTGACGGCGACCGCGTCGTCGAGATCTACACAGCGGGCAACCTGACCGACCTCTTCCCTACCGGCCTCAGGCGCCCTTCCACCGGCGCGTCCATGCGGACGATCACCAACCGTGGACCGTTGCAGTTCACCCGTGAGCAGCTGATGGAAGCGAGCCATCACGGCGTCGAAGACTTCTCAGTGTTCCTGTCGGCGGGATACGGCCACCTCGTTGCCGCGCCCGCGACGCTGCACGCCGTCAACCTGGGAGCGGTGCAGCTGCTGTCGTCTCAGCCGATGGCGGACGATTCGCTCGACACGCTCAAAGAGGCGGTGCCGCTGCTGGCCCCCTACATCGCCCTCTACCTGTCCGGCATCGAGAGCGCCGTCGAGGACAGGATCTCAATCTCGATAGAGCGCGTGGCCGAGGCCGTCATCCAGGAGAACGTAATCGAGGGCGTCTGCGACGCTGTCGTGAAGTTCGCCAGGACGTCGATGGGCATCGACTCCGCAATCCTTCGCGTGCTCGATCCGAGCAACGAGGAACTGCGGATCGAGTACAAGTACGGGCACCTGGACCCGGCTGAAGTTGCGGGCGACGCCTTCCCACTCATCCAGGAGCAACTCGTCCCTCTCGCGGCCGAGCGCAGCGGACCGATGATCATCGACGAGGGCAGCCCGGAGGTGTTCAACAACGCCGAACTGCGCCCGGTCCTGGACGAGATACCCTCGCTGCTGATCACACCGCTGATGGACCACGACCGGCTTCTCGGCACGCTCGAGTTCTACTCGCTGAACGAGTACGCCTACCAGTCCGACCACCTGCGCAACGTCGAGCATGTCGCGAACCTGCTGACCAGCGCTGTCGAGCACTTCCAGCTCATCCGCTCGCTCTCACGTGAGGCGGAGATCCGCAGCTTCCTGGCAGAGGTGGCAAGGAGGGCGAGCGCAGCCGATGACCTGGCATCGCTCGTCGAGTCGATCACGCCCGAGCTGCGCAACGTGATCCCGGTCGACCGCGTTACCTACTGCATGCCGCCCGAGCGGTTCAACCCTCCGCCTCCGACCGAAGAGGAGCCGGAGGGAATCTCAGAAAAGCGCGGAAGGCCGTTCATCGAGCCGATAGATTCGAGAGACGGGCTGGCGCGCATCGTCGTCGCCGAGCAGGCCGGCGGGACATGCCATGGACCTTCCGACGAGGATGGCGCAATCGCCATGTGCGGTGCGGCGAACTGTGTTGCGGCGAAGCTGTGGGACGACGCAGAGGAGCGGCCGCAGGGCTGGATCCACCTGGAGCGCGCCGGTTCACCCTTCACGAAGGAGGAGCGGACGCTGGTTCCCGAGTTCGCGCGCCACATCTCGCCGGCGATCGACACCGCGCTTTCTCACGAGGCGGAGCTACTGGTGGCGCAGGAGCGGCTGCGGGCTGAACGCGCCGAGGCCGAGGTGAAGCACCAGCTTGAGCTTAACGAGGCGAAGCAGGCGTTCATCGCCACGATGTCCCACGAGCTGCGCACGCCGCTGACATCGATCCGCGCCTTTGCCGACCTGCTGAACCGGAACCCCGAAGGCCTTTCGGAGCGGCAGCAGCGGCAGATCGCCATCGTCCGTCGCAACTCGGAGTGGCTGAACATCCTGATCAACGACCTTCTGGACCTCTCAAGCATCGACTCTGGCCGTTTCGAGCTGCAGTTCGAGAACACGGACTTCGTTGCGATGATGGAGGGCCTGGTCGAGTCGCTGGGTCCGATCGCCGAGATCGCCGGTCACGAGCTGAAGGTGATGCTGCCAAAGCGGCCGATCGAGATGAAGATCGACCCGAACCGCGTCGGCCAGGTGATCGGCAACCTTCTCAACAACGCTATCAAGTACTCGCCCGAAGGCACGCCGATCAGGCTGATGGCGCGGCGGGCCGCAGACGGCGTCTGCGTCTACATCCGCGACGAGGGGCACGGCATCCCCAGAGCGCAGCAGGCGCTGGTGTTCGACCGCTTTGTGCGCGCCGATTCAGAGGCTTCGAAGCGAGCCCGCGGTAACGGCATCGGGCTCTACGTCTCCCGCATGATCATCGAGGGCCACCACGGC
Organism: Dehalococcoidia bacterium; assembly: GCA_028278465.1. Classification (GTDB taxonomy): domain Bacteria; phylum Chloroflexota; class Dehalococcoidia; order Lucifugimonadales; family Lucifugimonadaceae; genus JAJCYX01. The sequence goes on from JANQEF010000090.1 coordinate 2,082, forward strand.
CGGATCGGTGTGACCAGCAAGCTGGAGAGTCACACGACGATGCACTTCTGGCTGCCGTACAACCCGCCGGGCGAGCTCCGCGAATCGAGCGAAGCCGGGTCCAGGGATGCGGCGTAGGCTGGCTTCCTAGAGCTGTGTGTAGATAGGCCGCCCGATGTCGGGGAGCTTCGCGTCCACCGGCCGCTTCTTCAGCTGACCGTCCCATTCCTCTAACGGAGATGGGAAGCTCCACCAGTCCGGACCTATCGGCTCGTGACCGGGCAGATCGCCCCGGTTCGATGCCCAGAGCATCGTGGGCCACGGCGGTGTGTCGTGAGGCGCCCACGGGAAGTAGCGTTGAACGACCCGGTTCACCACATCCGGGTCCGGGTCGAACTCGATCCCAAGGTCTTTCACCACGTCGTAGACGTGCAGCAGCACCTCGGAAGCGGCGAGCGCCAGGTAGCCCTCGGAGTCAGGACGGCCCCTCGGGTGCCACGCTCGCACGGTTGGCTCAACCCCCTGCGTCACTCCGATCAGGAGCTCCGACGCTATCCTCATGCGATTGACCGTGTAGACCGTGGGGTCGTCACGTTCGGCAACCAGGATGAAGTCGATCGGGCCATCTGCCCTGGTTGCCAGCAGCGAGCCGTATGCCAGCACTGCCCAGGTGACGTGACGCATGATGCGACGGCGGTCCCATTCAGAACCGGACGGCTTACCGTCCCACTGCGCGTCGGTGACGCCGTCGAGAGCCGTGCCCGCGTAGTCCACGCATGCCCGCAGATCGTCGGCTGTTAGAGGTTGCCTGGCTGCCATTGCGGCCTAGCTCCCGGCGCCGTTGGCGCTTGCGCCCGCAAGCTGGAACTGCTTCGCGGCACGGCCGCCCTCAGGGATGCCGAGCGGCATCCGCACATCGAGCAGCAGCGGCCTGCCCTCCCGTTCCACGGTATCCAGTCCGTGCTCGACCGCGCCTGCGATGGCGTCCTCAGACTCGATCTTGATGCCCTCGACGCCGAACGCCTCTGAGAGCTTCACGATGTCGGTCCCGTCCAGGACCACGCCTGCATAGTCGCCGGTCTCATGCATCGTGCCCTTCGCGCCGCCGAACGCTCCGGCGACGATGCCGTATGCGCCGTTGTTGGCGATGACGTAGAGCACCGGGATGCGGTGGTGCGCAGCCGTCCAGAGCGCAGAGTCGGCGTAGTAGACCGAGCCATCGCCGACCAGCCCGACCACCGGCCTGGCCGGCGCTGCCAGCTTGGCGCCGAGCGGCGCTCCCATGCCGTAGCCCTCGGAGCCGCCCGCTGGCCTGATGTAGTCGACCGATCCACCGTCCGGCTTTTCGTTGACGCATTCGAGCGGCACCGCGAACTGCTCTGTGGTGACGAGGCCGCCACCAAGCTTTTCTAGCCCATCGTCAACTGCGTCCAGCAGCGCCAGCGGCCGCACCTTGCCGGGGATCTCGGTCGCCGACTGCAGGTTCCTGCGGCGGTCGGCTCGCAGCCGCGCTGCGTTCTGGCGCGCCCACTCGCGGCGCTCTGAGTATCGCTCCGGCTCCTGCTCGCTCTGCACAAGCTCCTGCAGCCGCTCCGCGGTGCGCAGTTCGTCCGCCATCACGGCAAGGTCGAGGCCCGGGATGTTCTCGAAGATTTCGACATCGGGACCGACAGCTATGATCTGCTTGGCACTGCTGAACAGTTCATAGTCGGCGGGCTTGCCAGAGCCGCCGTGGCGGACACCGAACGCGAGGATGGCGTCGGGTTCCAGCTCAACCGCCGGGCCGCGGTAGTAGCCACCGTGCTGCGGATGCGCCACTGAGACGCCGCGCAGGTCGCCCCACATAGAGCCAACCAGAGCGCCGAAGTGGTCAGCCACGGCACTCAGCTTCGCCTGCGCCCCGCTCTTCCACGCGCCGTCGCCGACGTAGATCAGTGGCCGTTCGGCGTTGTGCAGCAGGCGGGCGATTGCCTCGACGTCGGAGTCGGCCGGATAGCCGGTGCGTGGCCGCGCAACTGGCCCTTCGATGATCTCCGTTGTGATGACAGCCTCGTCGAGGTTGCGGTCATAGACGGCGATGTGGACGGGACCGACCGGCGGTGTGCCGGCGACTTTGATGGCACGTTCGAACGACTGCGGGATGCCTTCTGGCTCGATGACGGACCAGTTGCCCTTGGTCACGGGAACGGCGAGCGCGGTCGGCGCAGCATTGTGGCTGACGTCTAGCGTGATGCGGTCGGCGTAGCTCCCGGTATCGCCGGCGAAGGTGAGCATGACTACCGGCAGCGCGCCGGCCCAGACGTTGATGAACTGCCCGAGCGACTGCGCAAGGCCTGCGCCGAGGTGGACGGACATGACGGCGGGGTCGGCGTTGACCTGCGCGTAGCCGCCGGCCATAGCGGTGACTGTGCCTTCGTGGAGCGCCAGTATTCCATGGATATCTTTATGGCTAAGCAGAGCGTCAAAGAAGCGGGCTTCCCGAGAGCCGGAGTTGTAGAAGAGGTACTTTGTCCCGGACGCGGCCAGCTGTTCGACCATGACCTGTGATGCGTTGCCTGTGAACTGTCGCCTCTTCATCGTGGTTCTCCGTTGGGTTCGGGCGTTCAGGGGCGCCGTTGCGTTGCGCCAGCGCCCGGTGTTGAGAGCGTTTTCGACTGCGTCGGCTGTGCTGCGGGCACTCTACGCCGGGCAGATAGTCACGGCAAGTTGGTGTGGCACCTTCGTCCCGAACGGCAGTGAGGGATCTGGATGAGGTGCGGGGCTCAACGCACTGTCAAGCTCACTCTCCGACGGCGCGTGTCTGGCGACCGCCGACTCAGAGACGACTGGGGGCAGGTCGCCCCACCCACCAGGTCCCTCGCTCTGGCTCGGGACGAAGTGATCCGCCCTCCGCCCCGTCCCCTCCTGCGGTAAGGTTGCGGCTGCCACGACTCCCCTCACCCCACCCACCTCCGGAGACCCCGCCATGAAGATTACTGACATCACCGTCACGCCGCTCACCATCGGAAAGAGTCTCCTCCGTATCCAGACCGACGCCGGCGTTGAGGGCTGGGCCGACGCGCCCGGCCGGAACCGCGTCGTCCCAGGCCGCAACAGCACCGTTTTCGAGGCCTACCTCGAATCGATCATCAAGCCGACGCTCATCGGCGAAGACCCGCTCATGATCGACCGTCACTGGGAGACACTGGCGATGGGCAAGGAAGACAAACTCTTCAAGCTGCCGGCAGGCGTCGTGGGCGTGATCGACGTGGCGCTCTGGGACCTGATGGGCAAGGAGACCGGCCTCCCCGTCCACACCCTCATGGGCGGCGCCGCACGCAAGACGATCCCGCTCTACTGGTCCACCGGCTCGGGCTGGAAGTTTCAGCCGCAGGAGATGCTCGACCTTGTGAAGAAGGGCTGGGACCTGGGGTTCCGGGCGTTCAAGATCCGCATGGACTGGAAGGGCTGGCGGCAGGACGCCGACCCGGACAAGGATTTCGCCATGTTCAAGCTGGTGCGGGAGTTCCTGCCGCCGGAAGTGTACCTGGGCTTCGACGCCAACAACGGCTACTCGGTCTCTACCGCGATTCAGCAGGGCCGGAAGTTCGAGGAGCTGGGCATCGATCACTTCGAGGAACCTCTGCCCCGCGAGGACCTGCCTGGCCTTAAGCAGGTGGCGGACGCGCTGGACGTTGCGGTGTCGGCGGGCGAGCAGGACGCTTACCGCTGGTGGTTCTACAACCTGGTGCAGCTCGGCGACCCGGACATCCTGCAGCCAGACATCCTGTCGGCGGGCGGGCCGTCGGAGGTGAAGAAGATCTACGAGCTGGCGACGACGTGGGACAAGCCGATCATGCCGCACAGCCCGCAAGCCGGGATCAACAGCATGGCGTCGCTACATGTCTACGCCACGATTCAGAACGCCACGAGACCGCACGAGTTCTCGACAGAGTTCTCAGGCCCGCTCGACCAGGTGGAGGAAATCTACGGAAACGGAGTAATCCCGAAGGACGGCAACATGGTCCTGACAGACAAGCCCGGACTGGGCATCGACCTGAACGAAGCAGCGGTGGCGAAGTACACGGCGGAGTAGGGGGTGGTGCTGGGAAGGGTCGGTAGCGGTTGTCATCTCGACGGAACGGAGAGATCTGACCGTCGACGCAGGGTCGCCGGAGAGATTCCGGATCAAGTCCGGAATGACAGATCCCCCTCCCAGCTTGGGAGGGGGTGAAGGGGGAGGGACATTCGTCTTGGTTGAAGACAAGTAGGTGTGTCATCACCGACCCTCCCTCTAACTCCCTCCCAAGCTGGGAGGGAGGATTGCCGACCATGCCACGCTTCGAAATAGCTCGAACCATGATGAACGGTACCCAACCGACTCAAACCATCCGCAAACCCGCAGGCGCTGCCACCCGTCGCCTGCTTCTCCTCTGCACAGCGCTGCTTATCACCGTCCTCATCTCCTGTGGTGGCGACGACTCACTCTTCGAACCTGATACGCCGACCGATTGGCCCGCTTACGGTGGCGACCGCGGCGGCTCCGGCTTCTCGCCTGCGTCGCAGATAACCCGTGAAAACGTCGACCAGCTCGAGCAAGCATGGGTCTACCAGACAGGCGAAGGCACAGACCTCGGCTGGTTCAAGTTCGAAAACACGCCAATCCTGAACGGCGGGCTGCTGTTCATCTCCACGCCGCTCAACGCCGTCATCGCCATCAACCCGGCGACCGGCGAAGAGGTGTGGCGCTACGACCCGATGCTCTCCCGCAATAAGGAGCGCACGCAGGGCTGGGTCTCGCGCGGCGTCGCCTACTGGCAGGACGAAGCGGCTGACTCCAACGCCACCTGCGCCAACCGCATCTTCTTCGGGACGCTCGACGCCACGCTGCTGGCGCTGGATGCCGAGACAGGTCTGCTGTGTGAAGGCTTCGGCGAAGGCGGTGTTGTCCGGCTCGACCGCGGCGTCGGCCCGGTCATCGACGGCCAGTACGCCATGACGTCGCCGCCCGCCATCGTCGGCGACGTGGTGGTCACAGACTCGTCGATCAGGGACAACTACCGCGTCGAGGAGGCGTTCGGCACGGTTCGCGGCTATGACGCCCGCACCGGCGAGGAGCTCTGGGCGTGGGACCCGATCCCGCGTTCGCCGGACGATCTCGGCTACGAAACGTGGACACCGGAAGGCGCAACGAAGACCGGCGCGGCGAACGCCTGGGCGCCGCTTTCTGGCGATGAGCTGCGGGACATGGTGTTCATCCCGACCGGGAGCGCGTCGCCGGACTTCTACGGCGGTGAGCGGCTGGGC
>JANQEF010000111.1 GCA_028278465.1 Dehalococcoidia bacterium
CCGGGGCCTAGGGGGCGGCTTCGCCGGCAGGAAGCGACCCGAAATCTGCCGCGCTCACGCAACGGCCTTTGTCGCCTCCGCCGCCGGTGAATCCGGACGAGCGACGCCAGCCGCCTCCAACATCTGGGCAAGCGTCTCCGCTTCTGTGTCGGCGTCGAACTCCGGCTCTACGGCAGGTTCTTCCGGTTCATCTCTATCCGCACCGCGCAGAAGTAGCGACTCTCGGGTGGCAACCGCCTCCAGCGAGTGGTTGGCGATCACGAAACGGCGACCTTCTCGTGCCATCCGAAGCCTGATTCCCGGCTCTCGCAACAGTGCCTCGATGTTCCGGGCGATGGCCTGTTCTGTTGGCTCAGACTGCAGCACAAACCGGGACCAGCTAGTGGCCGCAGCAGCACCGTCGGGCGGCTCAGACACCAGGGTGATCCCCGGGACCCCGGCCGCCATCGCCCGCAGGAGGTTGTGAATGGAATCCAGATCGTCAAACGCAACACCGATTCGCAGGTGGGCGATGGCGTCCGGCAGCATCTCAATGCGAGGCAAGACCTGGAACTGGATCGGCAGGTCGCGCTCCGCAACCTCTGACTGCAGCGCGTGGGAGGCAGCCTCGGCGCCGGTTCCAATGACGAACACCTGCAGTACGACGCCCTGGCCGCGCCTGGCCAGGCGTTCGGCGACACCGATCGTCACCCGCGCCCCTGCTTCGTTCTCGGCGGCCAGGAAAACACCGATAGCCCGCGGCCTCGTCGGATCGGTAGTGGTGAGCGGACAGAACAGGTCAGCGTCCACCAGGTGCGGCAATGTTTCGACATGCGCTTTCGCCAGCACCGGCTCGAGGTCCGTAGCAGGCCAGCGAATGACCTGATCGACTCTGCGCAGGGCGGCCCGGGTAAGCCAGCGCCGGCGTTTCCAGACATCTACGCGACGCGGCGGCGCCCACGGCGCGCCGGCCGACACGAAGAGGTCCGAACCGCTGAGGCGGCGCACCAGCCGGCCTGCTACTGCGGCCTGCTCATCGAGGATCATGACTGACGTCGCCCTGCGCAAGATACGTAGCCCGAAGATCACGGAGAGAAGGAGCGCTACACCGCCTGAGAGAAGCGGCAACCGTGCCCGCAGGTGATGAATGCGGTCAGAGTCGAAGTGAGCCGTGTAGTCGGTTCGGTCCGGCGACATCAGCAGGACGTAGCGAAAGTGGGTTGTGTGGCGCTCCAGAGACGCTGAGAGCCGTCCGAGCTGACCGGCCTGCTCATACTGGCTGACCTTCGTCCCGGCCATCATCACGACAAGCACCGGCAGGCGAACACTGGTGATCGCCAGTCTCGGGAGTCCGAAACTAAACACGGACGAAGCCCGCGACCGCACACCGCTCCAGAGCCCGGAACCGCCCGACCACTCAGCGATCGCCGATATCCATGAGCCCGTGAATCGACGGCCGACCACCGACAGGCGCATCAGGCCGCGCCACGGCCAGCCGGATAAAACTTGCCTCAAAGCGCGCTGTCCTCGGTTCGACGCGCCCGTTCTTCTCTCGCAGAGGCGAATAGCGCGTGCCATGTGAACGCCGAAAGCGCCGCATATCGCAAGGTCCTGAAGAGCGGGTAGAGCACGATATCGATCGGCAACAGCCGTGTCGGCAGCTCGATCGAGTTGCAGGTGCGCTGCACATGTGCAGCGGCCAGGACGTACTTGAGGCCGGCGACGGTGAAGCCGAGCGCGCCGATAGCCCACGCAAACGGTCCGAAAAGGGTGGCGAACGTTACGATCAGCAGGAGAACGAGCAGCACCTTCGAGGCCGGCATCACCAGGTTGCGATGCAGACCGGCGCGCTCTCTCTCCATCCTCCAGCTGTGAGCTCGGGCAAGCGAAGCGGCGCCAAGGCCGTACCACCTGAGCTGCTTGAACCAGTTGGCGACCGTCCGGTAGTGGCTGCCTTCATGCCAGATCGTCGCCGCACGGTCGTAGCCGATCCCGCTTCCCGCGCCCCGCAGCCGGTATCCGAGATCGACGTCCTCACCGGCCGGCATGCTGGCATCGTAGCCACCGACCGCCCAGAACGCTTCGGCCTTGATGAGCATCGCGTCACTCGATAGAAAGGCGGGCGAGGTCAGGACATCTGGTGATGAGTCGTAGCTGAGGGCGTAGTGGACGTTCATCAGGCCACCGACCATCGAGTGGCGGACGTTCCAGCGCAGCCCGGCCGCCGCATCAAGCTGGTGCTCGCCCATCAGCTTGAGCAGCCTCGCCACGTAGTCGGGTCCTATCGTCACGTCCCCGTTGATGAACAGCAGCAGTTCGCTGTTCGCCAGTCGTGCTCCGGTGTTCCTGGCCGCGGCGGGGCCGCTTTCACCGCTGTTGGGATCTTCGCTGACCAGGTTGATGTCGTCGTGCTGACGGGCGAGTTCCGCCGCGTAGCGGTAGGTCTGATCGGTCGAGTTCCCATCCACGATGATGACCTCGCGGACCGGCACCGACTGCGACATCACCGAGCGGACGCAGCGCCGAATCGTCGCCTGCTCGTTTTTGGCGATGATGACGACCGATATTCCGGGTGGATCTGCTGGCATGGAGTCTGAGCGATGTGGGTCGACTGAACTGAACGGCGAGCACTGGCTGAAACGCGAGAGCGTTTTGCGGCGCGAAACCTTCGCTTTCCGCCTATCAAGTCTGGCTCCCGGCCATGGAGCCGACAGTGTTGGCACACACGCGGGCCCGTACGTGGATTCACTCAGCGCCGTGTGGGGATGCGGCGCATCGATCGCGCTGGTCGAGTAGCAGTGAGACCATCACTCGTTCCGGCCCGAAACCGGTTTTAAGCCCACAGTCGAAAGTGCTGCACTCGGCGAAGCGATTCGCTATCCGGAACCGCGTATTCGCTGAACTCCGTAGTCGGCGACGAAGGCGCAGTGTTTACCGAATCTTTACCCTTCGGTGCATGCAGGAATTCCCGGAAACCACTCTTCCTCAGGATCAACTGGCAACTCAGCCAGAACCGGATTCAATCCAGCGCCTACTCGTGGCGCTCGGAGAGTGGGGCGCGGCAGAAGTCCGGGGAGCGTCTGGGCCTCTGCTGGAGCGGCTTGAGGACGAGGCGCAGGACGCCTTCGATAGCGTCGCTGCCGCCGCCTGAACTGACCATAAGTCCAGTTCTTTCCTGCTACATCGCGCTGCTATACTCGCCCACGTCCCGGCACTTGAATCGCGCCGCGACATTCGCATCCCGGCACGGCCACGGTGACCCGGCGGACAACGCTCAAATCGAGTTCCCGGCGCGCCGTGTTCCTACCCTGAACTGGCACCTCTATGAGTGACATCAAGATCGTTCAAAGCGGCAGCGTTACGTCTCCCATCGGCTTCTCCGCGGGCGGGGTCTTCGCCGGCATCAAGACCCAGGGCGAGGGCAAGCTCGACATCGGGCTCATCTACTCGGACCGGCCGTGTGACACTGCCGGCACATTCAGCCAGAACTCGGTGATCTCGCCCTCAGTGACGGTGACGAAGGGCCTCGTCGAGTCTGGCAGGACCATCCGCGGCGTCATAGCGAACAGCGGCTGCGCAAACTGCGCGGTGGGCGAGTACGGCCTCAAAGACGCCCAGGAGATGGCGACCATCGCCGCCGACAAGCTGGGCGTCAACCACGATGAGGTGGCGGTCGCCTCAACCGGTGTGATCGGCGTGGAGCTGCCGATGGCGCTGATAAGAGAGCATGTGCCGAACATCGCGCTCAAAGAGGACGGCGGCGAGGAGTTCGCGACAGCCATCCTCACCACCGACACCCGAACTAAGCACATCGCGGTCAACTTCAAGGTCGGCGGCTCGACGGTGACTATCGGCGGCGTCTCCAAGGGCGCCGGCATGATCCACCCGAACATGGCGACGATGCTGGCGTTCCTCACGACCGACGCCGAGGTCGACAACGCGTTCATGCGGCAGTCGCTCAGAGAAGTCGTCCAGCTCACCTTCAACCAGATCGACATCGACGGCGACCAGAGCACGAACGACACGGTGCTGCTAATGGCGAACGGCGCAGCCGGCAACCCGACCATCGCCGGAGGTGACGAAGCGTCCGAAGAGTTCAAGCAGGCGCTGTTCATAGTCGCCCGGCACCTTGCGAGGGAGATCGCCCGTGACGGCGAGGGCGCACGCACGCTGATCGAGGCGAAGGTCGAAGGCGCAGAATCTCACGAGGACGCACGCAAGGCGGCGCGCTCCATCGCATCTTCGCTGCTGGTCAAGACGGCGATCTACGGGCGAGACCCGAACTGGGGCCGCATCCTGATGGCGCTCGGCAAGAGCCAGATCAAACTCGACGAGTCGCAGGTCCGGGTATTCATAAACGACATCCAGATCGTCGCCGAGGGCAAGGCCATCGCCTACAACATCCAGAGCGTCGTCGCAGCGCTCGGCCAGGACGAGGTGCGCCTTCGTGTGGAGCTCAACATCGGCGAGGGCCATGGCACCGCCTGGGGATGCGACCTCACCGAAGAGTACGTCGTCTTCAACTCCGCCTACACCACCTGATCCTGCTGAGACGGTTTCCGTGTGTTTTTCGTCAGACACCGCTCCAGCAGAGAAGCGGCAGGTTGCTAGCTTTTTCGGCGCTCGCGCCGGCTCCAGTCCTTGGAGCGCGCCATGGTGAGCAGCAACGATGTGTCCGGTAGCGTGATCGTCATCAAGATCGGCGGTTCGACGCTTGGCGAGGGCGACAGCACGGTGCCCGACGTTATCGACCTCTGGAAGCGCGGCGCAAAGCCGGTCGTGGTGCACGGCGGCGGCAAGGTGATCTCGCAGTGGGTGGCGATGCAGGGGATCCAGCCGGTTTTCGTGCGCGGGCTGCGCAAGACCGACCGCGCCACGCTCGATGTCGCGGTGGCCGTGCTGGCTGGGCTGGTGAACTCGGAGTTGGTGGCGGAGTTCGATGCTCTGGGGGCAAAGGCCGTCGGGTTGTCCGGGCTGTCCGGCGGGATGTTGAGGGCGGATGTGCTGGATGAAGAGCTCGGCTACGTCGGGAAGATCGTCGAGACCGATCCGCAGCCCGTGAGGACTTTGCTCGACTCGGGCGTCATCCCCGTCATTGCTCCGGTAGCGCTGTTGAACGATCCGCCTGAGGGCTCATCCGACCGCATACTGAACATCAACGCCGATACTTCGGCCGGCCACATCGCCCGTGCGCTGGGCGCCGACAGACTGATCTTCCAGACCGACGTCGAGGGCGTGCTAGATGCCCGCCGCCGCCTGATCCCGCGTATGACCCGGAGACAGGCCTACGAGCTGATCTCAGGCGGCATCGCGGCTGGCGGGATGATCCCGAAGATCGAGGCGTGCGCAGACTCGCTGGACGAGGTCGGATCGGGCCATATCATCGATGGCCGCGCGGCAGGCGCACTGCTCAGATGCTGTGCCGGTGAAGACGTCGGCACCAGGATTGTCTAGCAAACCCGGACACAGCAAAACGGGCCGGCAAGATCACTCACCGGCCCGCTCTCTTTGCAACTTCGAGTGACTTGCTAACCGCTGGCCTTCAACAGACCGCTGAGGTCCAGTCCGTTGAACCACGACTGGAACGACCTGGCGGTCAGATCATTCAGCCTCGCCCGCATAGAGGCGATCTTCGACAGCCACTCCTCGATCTCGCCGCGTAGCTGCTCGCGAGTGACCTGCGTGACGTCACCGGTCGCCGCCGCGTTCAGCTGCTCGATCAGTGGCCGAAGCTCGTGAGTGATGATCTCGTCGATCGCACCCTCAAGCTCCTCGATCGTCTTGCCAAGCTCCTCTTCGGCTGAGAGTTCGAGCTCGTGGATGGCCCGAACGACATCTTCCTTCTCCTCCGAGATGTCATGCAGAGACATCTCAAGGCCGTGGATCAGGATGCCGAACTGCTCGACGAGTGCGGAGTGGCGGACCTCGATCTCTGCATACACAGCGGCGATCTCGGCCTCTATCTGCTCAGCCGCTTCATCGCTCTCGGCTTCCGCGAGAGCGATCTCCAGCTCTGCTATCGCAGCCTCAAGCTCCTCGGCAGCAACCGCCTTGGCCGCAGCCAGCTGTTCGCGGTGCTCGGCGATCTGGAC
>JANQEF010000122.1 GCA_028278465.1 Dehalococcoidia bacterium
CTATCACGGCGGCGACGATCAGCCACGTTATCCGGTCGCGAGACGACAGGAAGCGGAGGACCGGCCGCAGAGGTCCGTTATTGCCGTTGGAAGCAGTCCCACGGTCTTCAGCAGCAGGCTCGGGGCCATCGGGATCCGAGGTTGTCAGCAGGCCCGGGAACGGCAGGGTTTCGACGCCCTCGATCCCGGCGTTGGCTTTCTGCAGCGTCTTCAGCGCCAGGTCCTGCTCTCCCATGCTGACGTAGATCTCGGCCAGCAGGTGCCAGAGCCGCACGGCGTTGATGCGAGGAAGTGTCACCTCTCCGTCGTGGTGGAGCCGGTCCGCAACCTGCTGCCAGCGCAGTGCGTTGATCAGCGATCTAGATGCGGCATCGTGCATGCCCTGCTCGTAGCGCTCTTCGCCAACACGGGCCAGCGCCCGCACGATCGACGAGGTGTCGAGGAACGCCTTGGTGTCCTTGTTGAGAGCGGATTCGGTGCCGGAGAGCCGGGCGATCTGGCGGAGGTCCTTCTCGGTGATCCTCCTGATCTCGGCGATCTCCTCCCGGTCGTAAGAGGTGATCTCTGACTGCACCGGCCTCTTGTCAAGCAACGCCCAGCCGGCTTCGCGGTCCGCTGTGGTGGGTGGTTCAGAGGCCGCGGCAGGTGATTCTGCGTTCGAATCCGCGCCGTTACGGTCCCTCGAAACAGGGTTGCTGCGAACGGGTGCTTCAGAATGAACGTTCATTGTCAGTTTGTCGCTCGCGACGCGCGCGGAGTAAACCTAGACCGCTACGTTTACCAGTTTCAACCTGCGACCGGGTAGACACAGGGGTTATTTGGCAGGGGACGAATGGTTCAAATCCCTGATGCGCTTATAGAGCCTTGCCCGAGCTATCAACTGAGCTAAACGGCGCGCACCCTGTTTCGGTCTGACCGCTATCTTGAACTATTGAACTCTATTTTCTTAGATTGCACAGGGGACTCGACCATTGTGTGGGATTTTCGGATACACGGGTAACAAGCTTGCCGCACCGTTGCTGGTTGGTGGGCTGGAGTTGCTCGAATACCGTGGCTACGACAGCGCCGGGATAGCGGTCATCAACGGCACCGGCAAGATCTCGCTGACTCGCAAGGCAGGCGGCACCGACAGCGTCGCCCGCCTCTCCGCCGCAGTTCACGAACTCTCACCCGGCGGCTCGCTCGGGATAGCGCACACCCGCTGGGCCACGCACGGCGAGGTCGCAGAGCGCAACGCCCACCCGCACGTCGGCCGTAGCGGCAACGTCGCTGTCGTCCACAACGGCATCGTCGAGAACTACATCGATCTCAAGTCCGAGCTGATCGATTCAGGCTTCACGTTTTCGTCCGAGACCGATTCCGAGGTGATTGCACACCTGGTTTCGCGGGAGACCGAGAACGGCTCATGTCTTTCCGAAGCGGTCCGCAGCGCCATGAGGCGCGTCGAGGGCGCGGCGGCGATAGTCGCAACATCTGTGTCTGAGCCCGAGAAGCTGGTCGCAGCACGGCTCGGCAACGCGGGTGGCATCGTGATCGGGTCGGCGAACGGCTCGCACATGCTGGCTTCGGACATCGTCGCGCTGCTGCCTCACACCAACCGTGTCTGCTACCTCGAGAGCGGACAGGTCGCCACGATCACGCCGAAGAGCTGTGATGTGACCGACCTCGACGGTGAACCTCAGCAGATCGATTTCGTTACCAGCTCCAGGTCGGCTGACCAGGCCGCGCGGGGCCAGTTCCCGCACTTCATGGCGAAGGAGATCGCTGAGCAGCCGGACAGCATCACGGCGGCGATGCGCCAGCGCGTGGACCTGGCACAGAACACGATAGACGTTCCAGAGTTCGATCTCACGCCTGAACAGGCTTCGGCGATCGACCGCGCTGTATTCATCGGCATGGGCACATCCCTGCACACGGGCATGCACGGCGCGTCGACGCTGGAGCGGCTGGCGCAGGTCCCGTCATACGCCGAGAACGCGTCCGAGTTCCGCTACAGGCATCCGGTTGTCAACGAGAACACACTCGTAGTCTCTGTCACGCAGTCCGGCGAGACCGCAGACACACTCGCTGCGATGGAGCTCGCAAGAGACTCCGGCAGCAAGCTGGTGACGGCTGTCGAGGCTGAGGGCACGCAGGCGACACGGCTCGCAGATATCACGCTTCCTGTCCGCTGCGGGCAGGAGATCGGCGTCGCGGCCACGAAGACGATGGTCGCCACCATGATCACGCTGACACTGATGGGCGCTCGCCTTGCGGCTCTGCGCGGCGTCATGTCACGCGAGACCGAGTCCGAGATTGCGAAGGCGCTGGCATCGCTGCCGTCGCTTGCGGGCACCGTTCTCGAGCGCGATGAGCCGGTGAAGAAGATCGCGCAGGACCTGACCGCATACAGGCACCTTCTCTACCTGGGCCGCGGCACGCAGTTCCCGATTGCGATGGAAGGCGCTCTGAAGATGAAAGAGATCGCCTACATCCACGCCGAGGGCTACGCGGCCGGCGAGATGAAGCACGGCGTCAATGCTCTTATCAGCGCTGAGATGCCGACTGTGGCGCTGGCGCCGCGCGACGAGATGTTCGAGAAGATGGTCTCCAATGTGAACGAGGTTAAGAGCCGCGGTGGCCATGTGATCGCAGTGACGACGGATGGCGACGATGTGATGGAGTCGATCGCCGACGATGTGCTCTACGTGCCGCAGACTCATCCGCTGCTGCAGCCGATCCTGAACGTGATCCCGATGCAGATGCTCGCCTATCACACGGCGGTGGCTCTCGGCATGGATCCGGACAAGCCTCGGAACCTCGCAAAGACCGTGACCGTCGAGTGATCGCCGCAACCGGTCACACAGCCTGACGTTCGATCGCCAACCAGGGCGTTCCCGCGTCACGAGCCCGTACGGCCGATGTGGGCTTCCTCAGCAAGGCGCCGATCACCTTGTGGCCGGTCGCGAGAAGCGATTTGTGAGCCAATCGTCCGATTATTTGTTAACGCCGATGTCACCGTGTTGATTCTTTTTTCATCGATCCAGTACCGCATGCTCGATAGACTTTCATACCTGAATCCGTGGTTCACCTCGTCCTTTGGCAGGACTGGGGAGGACAGTCCGCGATGAACGGACTTGCGAGAAAACACCGGTTCCTCGATGCGAAACGGCGTCGTGGAGACCGATTCCTGGTGTTCGGCGCGCCGCTGCTGCTGATCGCCTACTACGTCGCGTTCCTCGTTGTCGCCGATCTTGCGGGCGGCCATCCGACGGTCAGGGCCGCTATTTCGCCCGTCCCGTTCACTCACGAGATCATCGACCCTGCAGGCTCCGCGCCGACGAATATGCACACCAAGACGGTTGGTGACATCGACGGTGACGGCTATCCGGATGTGATCGCTGGCGGCGCCGGCGGACACAACAACGCAAGTGAGACGAGTGGTCTCTTCTGGTACCGGAACCCCGAGTGGACCAAGTTCACCGTGGTTCCCGATGACGATTCCAGCACCGGGTTCAGCACCGACATGCAGTCCGGCGACGTTGACGGCGACGGCGATATCGACATCATCATCCCTCGTGCCGGCGCCTTCGGGTTCAAGGGCGTTAGCCTCAGCTGGTTCGAAAATCCGCTGCTTCCAGCGGGCGATCCCACCACAGATCCGTGGGTGGAGCATGACCTCGGCAGCCTGTACCCCGGCAACACGGGGGCTCACGACGTTGAACTCGCCGACCTGAACAACGACAACCTGATGGACATCGTGATCCGGTTCAGAGAGGTGCACACCTTTGTTCAGATAGACGCCTCTGCTGATCAGTGGATCAAGACGAGGATCGACACCAGGCACGATGAGGGCCTCTCGCTCGGTGACCTGGACAACGATGGTGACGCCGACATAGCCACGAACGGCTACTGGCTGGAGAACCCCTTCATCCCGAACGGCGCGGCGGCGATGGAGACCACCTGGACCGAGCACACCATCGACGCCACCAGATCTATCGACTCGAAGACGTTCGTCGCAGACATCAACCAGGACAACCAGCTTGACGTGCTGCTGAACACGTCGGAGGCGCCGGGTGGCGAACTGGCCTGGTATGAGCCATCGAACCCCAGCGATCCAACGGTCGGGCCGTGGATTAAGCACTCAATCGGCTTCCTCGACTACGACCACACTCTGCAGGTCGGTGACGTGGACCTGGACGGCGACTTCGATGTGTTGGCCGCCGAGATGCACCAGTCGCAAGGCGACGACAACGTAGTGATCTACTACAACCTGGACGGCGCCGGCACTTCGTGGGACTTCCAGGTGGTCGACACGAACGGTTCGCACAACATGCGGATGATCGACTTCGACCTGGACGGCGACCTCGACCTGATGGGCGCCAACTGGAGCGGCGGTCCGCTCTCGCTGTGGCGAAACGAGCTCGGCCCTCTCACCGGCTGGTCCCGTCACTCGGTCGACTCTAACCGTCCATGGCGCGGCGTGCTGATGGACTTCGGCGACTTCGACGGCGACGGCCTGAAGGACATCGCTACAGGCGGCTGGTGGTACGAGAACCCCGGCACCCCCGGCGGCAACTGGACGCGCAACACTATCGGCACCCCGCTCAACAACGTTGCAATCGTGCACGACTTCGACGGCGACAACGACCTCGACATCTTCGGCACGCAGGGGCAGGGATCCGCGGACAACTCCAGCCTGGCCTGGGCGGAGAACGACGGCGCCGGCAACTTCACCGTCCACACCAACATCCCGACCCCCCTCGGCGACTTCCTGCAGGGCATCACTCTCGGCCCGATCACGAGCGCCCAGACTGAGATCTATCTCTCGTGGCACGACCAGAACCCGAACATCGACCGGCTCATAGTTCCAGCCGATCCTGTGAACACCACGTGGACGCTCGAAGTGGGAGCGTCTGCGACGCAGGAAGAGGACCTGAGCCACGGCGATATCGACAACGACACAGACCTTGACATCCTGCTCGGCACCCGCTGGCTGGAGAACACGGGGAGCGGCTTCATGGCCCACGATCTGTTCTCACCGCTCGGCAAGCCCGACCGCAACGAGCTCGCAGACATCAACGGCGACAACAAGCTCGACGCGGTGATCGGCTATGAGGCGATCAGCACGAACGGCAAACTTGCCTGGTACGAACAGGGCGCGACGCCGACCGGCCTGTGGACCGAGCATGTGATCGCAACGATCATTGGGCCGATGAGCCTGGATGTCCGCGACATGGACAACGACGGCGACCTTGACGTGGTTGTGGGCGAGCATAACTTCTCGAACCCGTCGGCTGCGCGGCTATTCGTGTACGAAAACGCGGACGGTGTTGGTGGCAGCTGGACAGAGAGACTCGTGCACACAGGTGACGAGCACCACGACGGCGCGAGAACCGTCGACATAGACAACGACGGCGACTACGACATCGCTTCGATCGGCTGGTTCGACAGTCCCGGCGGCGTCTTCCTGTACGAAAACACGGGCAGCGCGCCCGGACAGCCGAACGCGGTGCCGGACAGCTACTCGGTGCTCAAGAACACTACTCTGAACCAGCCTGCGCCCGGAATTCTCGGCAACGACGTCATGCCGGGTGGCG
>JANQEF010000222.1 GCA_028278465.1 Dehalococcoidia bacterium
CTCAACGCCCTGGTGCGCAGTGTGGATGTCGTGGCTCAGCGCGGCGCGGATGCCGGGGATCTTGTTGGCGGCGATGGCAGCGCCGACGCCGGTGCCGCAGACGAGGACGCCGCGCTCCGCATCGCCGTCGAGCCCCGCCTGGCACACCTTCGCCGAGATGTCAGGGAAGTCGACAGGCTCTTCCGAGTGCGTGCCGTGGTCGGTGACGTCGTGGCCGCGCGACTTCAGGTACTCGACGACCGGTCCCTTCATCGGGAACCCGGCGTGATCTCCGCCAACCGCAAGCTTCATGTTTTTCTCCGTTGAGGATTAGGTGAGTGTGGCAAGGGACGCGGCGAGAAGCGGCGCACAGGCAGGTAATAGGGCCCGCGATGATCGCTCAGCCCGCTGATTCTTCCGCCCATTCGCCCTCGAGCGGGAAGCCGGCGGCCTCCCAGTCGGCGATGCCGCCGGCGTACCGCCGCACATGCTCGAAGCCGTTGGTGGTGAGCAGCTGGAAAGCGAACTTGCTGGCGGGGCAGTTCTCGTCCGAGCAGTAGATGACGATCTCGTCGGCCGGGTTAAGCAGGTCTGCGGCCTTCGTCGGGTTGTCGATGTTGAGCGAGCCAGGGATGTGCTTCGCCCTGAAAGCCCACTCGCTCAGCGTCATGACGAGCTTGAAGTCGTCCCCGGCGTCCAGCTTCGCCTTCAGCTCGTCTCGTGATATCAGGTCCACTTCTTCATTTCCTTGAGTCGCTGGCGCATGCCGAGAATGTGTGATCGGCGCGGCGTTCCGGCCCTGGCACGCTCAGTATGATCGCACCGGAGCGTATCACCCTTTCCGACATGCTGAAGACCGCGATCAACAACCTGGCCGACCACTCCGAGCACGTACTGGATCTTCACGGTTCGCCGGCGGAGCGCACTTCGACGCTCTGGCTCAACCGGCACACGGTGCCAATCCCGTACGGGCAGGTGATCACTCTCGACCCTGAGGCGGATGCGACCGAGCTTCAGTCACAGGTTGAGTCGTTTATCAGGAGTCGGCCTGAGGGATCGCCGGCCGCGGTGACCGACTCGTTCTCGAACCTGGACCTGACGGCAGCGGGCAAAAAGGTGCTGTTTTCCGATCCCTGGTTCTTCCGGGAGCCCGGTCCGTGTGAGCCACGGACGCCGGGTGAGCTGGAGATTGTGACGGTCGAGACGGCGGCTCAGGTGACGGAGTTCAACCGGGCAGAGGCTCTCGGTTTCGGTGGCGAGCGAAAGGTCGATCCCTATCTTGCCCCGATCATCGAGGACCGGCGGCACCGCTTGCTGATCGGGCGCGTCGACGGTGAGCCGGTTTGCAGCGTGCTGACCTTCAACAACGGCGACTCGGTCGGCGTCTATGCGCTGTCCACCGTTCCGGGCTCTCGCCAGAAAGGCTACGGCGAGGCCATCGTGCGTGCAGCTCTATCGGAAATCGACAATTTGCCGGCCTTCACCAACCCGTCGTCGATGTCCAACGGGCTGTTCAGGCGGATGGGCTTCCGGGAGATCGGCAGGCGTACGATTTGGATCTGAGCACGATCGCAGCCGAGTCTTAACCCAGCACTTCCTTCATGCGAGCGCCGATGTAGGCGGGCGATTCGACTACGTGAACGCCGGCTTCCGTCAGCACGCGGTTCTTCTCCGACGCAAGCCCCGCCTTGCCGGTGATGATGGCGCCTGCGTGGCCCATGCGCTTGCCCGGCGGCGCAGTCTGTCCCGCGATCGCTGCTACGACCGGCTTCGTGACTTTGTCTGCGATGAACTCGGCCGCAAGCTGCTCTCGCACGCCGCCGATCTCGCCGATCATGACTATGGCATCGGTCTCGTCGTCGTCCTGGAACAGCTCAAGCACATCGGTGAACGTGGTGCCGTGAATCGGGTCGCCGCCGATACCGACGCAAGAGGACTGGCCGAGTCCGACCTGCACCAGCTGGGCGATAGCCTCGTAGGTCAGCGTGCCTGAGCGGGACACGACGCCGATCCTTCCAGGCTCGACGATGTTGCCGGGGATGATGCCGACCTTGGCCTTAGATGCCGGATGGATCAGGCCGGGGCAGTTCGGGCCGATTAGGCGGCTCCCGCTTCCCTTGACGTAGGCGTTGACCTTGACCATGTCCTGCACCGGCACGCCTTCGGTGATGCAGACCACGACCTCCAGCCCGGCGTCGACCTGTTCGACGATGGCGTCAGCGGCGAAAGGCGCCGGCACAAAGATGACGCCGGTGTTCGCGCCGGTCTCAGCCACAGCCTCGGCGACCGACGAGAAGTACGGAACGGCGTCCTCGAACTTCTGTCCTTCGCGGTTGGGATGGACGGCGGCCACCATGTTGGTGCCGTAGTCGCGCATGCGGCTGGCCTGGAACGACCCGTCACGGCCAAGTCCCTGTACCAGCAGCTTCGTGTCGGGTCCTACGAGGACGCTCACCGCGCACCGCCTTTCGCGCCCGAGAGCTTATCTCTCAGCGTCTCGGCCGCTCCCGCCAGGTCCGGCGCCGCAGTGATGTCGAGTCCCGACTCGTTCAGGATATTTCGCCCCTCTTCGGCGTTGGTGCCGCGCATCGCCACCACCATCGGCAGCGTTGCGCCGGTCTCCTTCGCCGCGTTGACGATGCCCTGCGCCACCACGTCGGAGCGGGCGATGCCTGCGAAAAGGTTGACCAGGATGATCTCGACCTCGTCGTCCGACACGATGATGCGGAACGCCTCCTCGATGCGGTCCTGGTCAGCGCTGCCGCCGATGTCGAGGAAGTTCGCAGGGTCGGCGCCTGCCCACTTGGTGATGTCCATCGTGGCCATCGCCAGTCCGGCGCCGTTCACCATGCAGCCAACCTTGCCGCCGTCGAGCTTCACATACGCAAGGTCGGCGCTGCGGGCGCGGCGCTCCAACTCGTCCTCCTGCTCGGGGTCGTGCAGGCCGGCGAGGTCTTTATGGCGGAAGAGCGCGTCGTCTTCAAGGTTGATCTTGGCGTCGAGCGCGATCACCTCCTCGTCCTTCGTGACGACGAGCGGGTTGATCTCGACCAGCGAGCAGTCGTTCTCAACGAAGAGCCTGTAGAGGTTGGAGATGAGAGCCGCGGTGGCGCGGCGGGCAGATGCCGGGACGTTGAGGAGCGCCGCGATGTCACGAGCGTGGTAGGGAGAGAGGCCGATCAGGGGATCGCCCGCGACCCTGAACAACCGGTCGGGCGTCTTTTCAGCCACCTCCTCGATGTCCATGCCGCCTTCGGTCGACGCGATGACGACCGGAACTCCGGCGTCGCCGTCGACGATGATGGAGAGGTAGAGCTCGTCTGCGATGTCGGTGGCTTCAGCGACCATCACCTTGCGGACTGGCACTCCCTGCGGTCCGGTCTGGTGAGTGACGAGGTTGGTGCCGAGCATCGCCTCGGCGGCCTGTTCAGCCTCATCCGCCGACGACACGACCTTCACGCCGCCCGCTTTGCCTCGGCCGCCGGCATGCACCTGTGCTTTGACGACCACGGTTCCGCCAAGCTCTTCGGCGGCGGCTTTCGCTTCCCCGGGAGTTGATGCGACGATGCCCTTCGGCACCGGCACGCCGAAGCGTTCGAGTATGTCCTTGGCCTGGTACTCGTGGATGTTCAAGTGCGGGAGCCTCTTGAGTTCGGAAGGTTGAGTTGACGGAGCGAAATGTTGCGGGCCAGCCAGCCATGCTAGCTAGCGGGAGTGTCGCTGTCCATCGAGTGCATGTGAGGCGACGACTTCAGGCGGTGACATCGGCGTCGTGCGAACCGAGCGAAAACGCGAGAAAGCTCCGGCAGTGCGCCGGAGCTTTCGTTCACGGATGAAGAGGATGCGGTCGGCTGCTCACTAAGCGGCGCGCTCCTCTTCGTCGGCCACTTCTTCGATCGCTTCTTCGGTTGCCTCTTCGGCCTTCGCAACCAGTCCCAGCCGGACTCGCAAAGCGCCAATGTCGCTCTCGAACGTCACCTGCACCTGCTTGGGAGCGGACGCGGTCAGCGTGGCGCCGACCGGTTCGAGGACT
>JANQEF010000250.1 GCA_028278465.1 Dehalococcoidia bacterium
CGACATCCCTGAGCCGCTGCTGCCGCAGGTGCTGCCGTCGGCCAGCGACTTTGGCATCACGAGCGGTGACGTCCTCGGCGCCGAAATTCCTGTGACCGGGATCGCGGGCGACCAGCACGCGGCGCTGTACGGCCAGGCGTGCTTCGAGCCCGGCATGACGAAGTGCACCTACGGGACCGGAGCGTTCGTCCTCACCAACACCGGCAACCGGGCGGTGGACTCGAAGGAGGGCGGGCTGCTGTCGACGGTCGGCTTCCAGGTCGGCTCGAAGCGGACCTATGCGCTCGAAGGCTCGGTATTCGCGACCGGCGCCACGGTGCAGTGGCTGCGCGACGGCCTCGGCATGATCGACCACGCTGTCGACACAGAACTCCTGGCGATGGAGACGAGCGGCAACGATGGCGTGTATCTCGTCCCGGCGTTCGTCGGTCTGGGTGCGCCGCACTGGGACGCCTCGGCGCGCGGCGTGATCATCGGGCTGACACGCGGAACGGGAAAGGCGCACGTAGCGCGGGCGGCGCTGGAGTCGACGGCCTACCAGGTCAAGGACGTGGTCGATGTGATGGACAACGTGGTCGGCAGGCGCAAAACCGACCGGCCGGTGCGGGCGGACGGTGGCCAGACGGCGAACAGCTTCCTGATGCAGTTCCAGGCGGACATCCTGGGGCGGCCGGTGGAGGTGTCGGCGATCCAGGAGACGACGGCGCTGGGCGCAGCTTTCCTGGCGGGCCGGGGCGCGGGTGTGTGGCGCAGCGATGCCGAGGTGGCCGGTCTGTGGCAGGCGTCGGAGACCTACGAGCCGCAGATGGGCGAGGGCGAACGCTTGAGCCTGCAGGCCGGCTGGAACGACGCAGTGCGAAAGGCGATGACGCGGTAGGCAAGGGGCTGCACGACGATCTGTCATTCCGGACTTGATCCGGAATCTTTCCGGCGTTCTCACGCCGAACGGTAAGATTTCTCACAGCGTTCGAGATGACAAGATCCTCCCTCCCTGGCAGGGAGGAACGGGTGCCCGTTTGCGGGCGTGGTGGGTCGGTTACGTCTGGTAGGAACGCTTCTTGCCGCGCCCGGTGACGTCCAGAGGCGGCACGACTGTCATCTCGACCAAAGGGAGAGATCTGACCCTTCAATGTAAGAACGCTTCAGGGATTCGGGAGCGAGTTCGGCATGACAATCCCCCCTCCCAGCTTGGGAGGGGGTTCAGGGGGAGGGTCATTCGTCTTGTCTGGTAGGTGCGCGCGTAATCGGGCACCCTGCCGCGCCCGGTGCCGGCTTGCCGGGACGACTTCCTTCTCTCAGCGGGAGAAGGTGCAGGATGAGGGAGAAGTGGTCTCACATTGACCAGTCAGATCCCTCCGCTTCGGTCGGGATGACAGTCGAGCGCCACCCTTCGACAGGCTCAGGATGGCGATCACAGACAGCGCCGTCTCCCTCACTCAAACCGCGCCGCTATCGGCTGTGGGTGCCGGTTCTCCGCGGTGATCGCCCGTCGCTCCGACTCCACCTCCTCGAACCACGAATCGAGCGCATCACGCATCGTCCTCGCCCGCGTCGGCTCCTGCGCCGCAAGATCGTTCACCTCGCCCGGATCATCCGCCAGGTTGAACAGCTGCGGCTCCGGCAACTTGTCCGGCATCCGACGCACCGGCTCAGGCCACTCCGCGATCTCTGGTACGTTCTCACGTTCGTACTTGTACCGGATATCCAGTTCCACATAGCGGTCAGCCAGCCCCGAATCCGCCTCCGATGCAAACGCAATATCTATCGCCGGCCGCACCAGCTTCCAGTCGCCGTCGCGCACCGCCGCATTCGTCTCGCCAACCGGGCTGTAGCCGTTCCACTGCCAGAAAGCAGACGACCGCGCCGACCCGTCGCCCCGTAGAGACGCCATCACATCGAGTCCGTCCAGCGGCTTGTCGCCAACACGCTCCACGCCTGCAGCAGCAGTCAGCGTCGGCAGCCAGTCCGTGAAATGCACCAGTTCCGCAACATCACGGCCGGGTGGCAGCCCGTTCGGCCAGCTCAGCAGCATAGGCACCCTGATCCCGCCCTCGTAAACCGTCCCCTTGGCGCCGTTCAGGCCGCAATTGAACCGGCGGGTATCGATCGAAACGCCCTCCGGCACCTGGTCGTCCCGCAGCATGAAGGCTGGCCCGTTGTCTGATGTGAACATGAAGATCGTGTCGTTCTCGACGCCGACGTCACGCACCGCCTGCCGTATCGACGCTACGCCGCGGTCCATAACCTCGATCATGGCGTATGTGAGCGCGATGCCGCGGCTGTGGCCCTGCTCCGCGTACCGGCGAACCACCTCTTCCGGCGCCTGCAGCGGGCTGTGCGGGGCGTTGTAGGTGACCATCAGGAAGAACGGGCCGTTCCGGTGCCGATTCACGAAGCTGACGGCCTCTTCGGTTAGCACATCGGTCAGGTAGCGGCCATCGCCGCCCTCGATCGAGCCGTTGCGGTCGAGCCACCAGTCGTAGTAGTCCATCCAGCCGCCGCGGAACCCGATGAACTCCTCGAATCCGCGGGCGTTCGGGTGATACGCGGGGTCGAGCGCGCCGTTGTGCCACTTGCCGACCATGCCGGTTGCGTACCCGGCCGCGGCAAAGCTGTCGGCGATGGTCGCTTCGTCGAGAGCGATGCGGTCGTAGCCGAGTGTTTCTTGCGGGGTGATGGCGCCGGTGCGGATCGGGTAGCGGCCGGTGAGCAGCGCGGCGCGGGAAGGTGAGCAAACAGCGGAGCCCGCGTAGTGCTGCGTGAGCCGTAGCGAGTCCTGCGCAAACTGATCAAGCGCGGGCGTGTGCACCCGGCCTCTGGAATAGAGCCCGAAGTCGCCATAACCCATGTCATCGGCAACGATCAGGATGATGTTTGGACGGTTGGGCATGGCGGGTTTCACCCTCTCCCTTCATCCCTCTCCCATCGAGCGAGAGGGAGAATGTTGTCATCCCGAGCGAACGCGAGGGATCTGACCTTTCGATGTGAGATCGCCAGGGAGATTCTGAATCGAGTTCAGAATGACAGACATTCCTCGTCACCGGTCAGATCTCTCCCTTCGGTCAAGATGACAAAACGCGCGCCGGGATGACACAGCCGCTCCAAGTGCGCCGACTCACCCGCAGAATTCACCACTTCAGCGACCGGTCGAGATCAAGGACGTCGCAGGCTGCCGACAATCGACGCATCGTCTCCCAGCGCATGCGTGACACCGGGTCGTCGGGCCGCTCTTCGTCGACCAGTCCCAGGAAGAACAGGCGCCAGCATAGTGCGAGTCCGACTGCGGCCAGGAAATCACGCCACGCGCCATCGGCAGGCAAATCGCACTTAGCGGAAGAATTGAGAACGCCCCGATACTCCTCGACAGCCGCCCTGAACGTCTCCTCAGTCGGCTCCCGAACGCCCGTGGCCAGCGAAAGCCCGAGATCACGGAAGCCATTTCCAACCGTGGTGAGTCCCCAGTCGAAAAGCAGCGTCTTCGCCTCACCCTCCACATCACGAAACGCCATGTTGTCGATTCGGCAATCACCCTGGTTGAGGCTCCGGGAATGCGACTCGAACTCTTCGCTCAGCTCGAAAAACGAACCCAGCATCCGGTCGCAGAACCGCACGAGCGAAGGCGAGAACATCGTCTCGAGCGCAGCGCGGTGGCGTGACCAGCCCGCTTCTGCTCCCGTGTGCAGCTGCTCGTGCGCCTCGGGCGCGGCCAGGTCTAAGAAGGGAAGAGGCTGGTCAAGAACCGTAGAACCCAGCGTAGAGCTGTGCAGCTTCGCCAGTTCCCGAGCCACGGAGATAGCCTCCGCAGCACCGATGCCTCGTGTCATATCGCCGGTGGTCCAGCCGTCGAGCGACTCGATCACAAGCACGTTTTCGAGGCTCTCTTCGTCGAAATCCCCGTAGTAGAACCGCGGGATTCGTGCCGCCGTCGATGGCCCGAAGTCGCGGTAGAAGGTCAGCTCCATCAGCGGCTGGGCTGCCCTCGGCGTGCCCTTGTACTCGAGCGAAAGAACCGTGATCTTCACGAAGACCCTGGACGGGAGTGACGAAGCCGTTTCACGGTCGTATTCGAGATCGACCAGCCCGTACAGTCCATCTTCACCGGACGTTTCAGTCAGGGGCGTGAGAGTGGCTCCAGTGACCCGCTCTTGATCCAGCAGACCGGTTGAACGGAACGCCGCGGCCACCCAGTCGGCGGTCACATCCGTCAGCGCGGTGGGGATCGGAGGTTTATCGGTCGAAGCCACGCTCATCCCAGCCCCAGCACCGTCT
>JANQEF010000274.1 GCA_028278465.1 Dehalococcoidia bacterium
CACGGAGTACAAGGTCTCGGACCCCGACTACATCCCGCTGCGCGAGCTGCAGCCCAGTGTCGAGTCGGCCGGGTTCGAGCGCTGCTCCCGCCACGGGCACCTACTCCACTACACCCTGGGATTCCGCAAGGCGGCCGCGTCGTGACGGGGCGCTCATCGAGCTCGATGGCGTCGTTCTTGACGGGCACGCGAACGCTGTGGTTCTTGTTCGCCGCCACACTGGCGCTTTCGTGCTCCTTCCCCGTCGCAACGCTTCATTGGCAGCTCACTCTTCTCGACGGGATCACATCCCCAGCCGAGGCGAGAAGCGTCCTCGAGGGGCTCACGCCTCACCAGAGGATGGTTCATGCGTGGATCACGGCGACACTCGACGTCGCGTATCCCTTCGCCTACGGCGGCCTGTTCGCCGGCAGCGTATTGCGAGTGTTCACACGCCACGGCCGCTACCTAGCGTTGCCGGCGCTCCTGGTCATCCCGATCGACCTCGTCGAGGGCGCCGTGCAGATCCTGGCTCTCACCGGCACGGCCGATTGGCTCGCCTTGAAGGCGGTCGTGACGCCGGCGAAGATGCTGTTGTTCGTCGCGGCGCTCCTCCTCGCTACCGCGGCCTGGGCAACCTGGCTGTACCAGCGCACGGCCGGCAGCGACCGTCACGGCGCCTAGCAAGGGGTTGTTGCGGACCGCCTTGCGCGGTGCCGCACCTGGGTGTGTAGAATCAAGAGTCAACTGCAGGGCGCGTCAGCTAGCCGTCAAACGGCGGTCGCTGAACCCCTGGCCCGTCAGGCGGCAGGGATGATCCCCGCTGGGTTCATGTACAAGGAGCCCATCTTCGCTCCTGCTTGGGTGGGCGCCCCGGAGGGCGCCCGCCTCCACTCACTCAGCGGCTGCATCTCCCACTACTTCACCGACTACATTCGCTACTGGCAGCACAACGGTTTCTGGCTGTTCGACTCACCCGAGGTGCTCGATCAAGTCGCCGCCAAGGCGCAGACCAATGCTTCCCACTTCGATCTCCTCTATTTCGAGGTGGCCGAGACCCAGTTCGACGAAGCACGATCTTCATGGCTGCCGGTCACGCCAGACCCGTCGTTCCCTACGTCTGTTCGGCGCCCGAGTCACAGCACGCTACTCGGCCACGACATCGTCTGCTTCTCTGGTGGCACATCGCCCGAATGCTCGCCCATCACTTGTTGCGGGCTTGGGTCGACCGTAGCCCTCAATCAAGCCGCCCTACTCGAGACCGAGGCTCGGGCACGAGAGGCCCTCGAGTCGGGCCTCTGCAACGAGACCGAGCCAGGTCCCTTCCGCATCGTCTCGGTTTCTCTCGTGCGCCTCGGCGACCCGCCTGCGGCCTAACAAGGGGGGTGCAGCTGCCAGCCTACACGGTGGCGCGCCTAGGGGTGTACCCTCTCGAGACTACGAGCAGGGTCCATCAGCCTGCCGTCACGTCGGCCGCAGCTGAACCCCCAGTCGGTTGGACGGCGGAACGGATCAATGAGCAAACTCGATGACATGACGCGAAGACGAAAGGAGTCGCACGCGAAGCTCCTCGCCGCCAAGTCGCGCGTCTACCAGGCCTTCCTCGAAATGGAACGAGCGGCTTTCGCGGACGGCGCCCTTTCCAAGAAACACAAGGAACTCATTGCCATCGGCGTTTCGGTCGCAACAGACTGCGAGTCCTGCATGCAGTGGCACATCGAGCAGGCGGCGGCAGCAGGTGCCTCCGAAGCCGAGGTCCTCGAGTCCGTGGAAGTCGGAATGGAAATGGCAGGCGGCCCTGGGACGGTGTCGGCTCGTTTCGCCCTCGAGGTCATGGAGAGCGTCTTCCCGAAATAGGGCACCCGCTCGCTGGCCGCCTGACAAAGGGCTGCAGCTGCCGGCCTACACGGCGGCGCGCCTGGGCGTGTACCCTTACGACACCACGAGCGGATCGATCAGCCTGCCGTCACGTCGGCCGCAACTGAACCTCTGGTCCGTTGGACAGCAGGAAGGCAGCTGCACGCGAATGCGTGTCCTCGTCACTGGAAGTGCTGGACATCTCGGTGAGGGTCTCGTCCGGACACTTCGGGAGCGCCAACATGAGGTCGTAGGTATCGACCTCCTCGATTCGCCCTTCACGACCGACATCGGCTGCGTCTCGGACAAGGACTTCGTCCAAAGATGTGCGCGCGGAGTCGATTGGGTCTTCCACGCCGCTACGCTCCACAAGCCCCACGTGGCAACGCACTCGCGCGCCGCGTTTCTGGAGACCAACATCGCGGGGACCCTCTGCGTTCTTGAAGCAGCGCTTCGTGGTGGTGCCGCTGGGGTCGTCTTCAGCAGCACTACGAGCACCTTCGGAGCTGCGCTCAGGCCTGCGGACGGCGAGCCCGCCGTCTGGGTCACCGAGGACTTGGCCTGCATTCCGAGGAACATCTACGGGACCACCAAGAAGGCCGCCGAGGATCTCTGCGAGCTCTTCTTCCGTTCGAAGGGATTGCCGTGCATCGTCCTGCGAACCGCCCGGTTCTTTCCCGAAGCGGACGACGATCAGGACCTGCGGGACCGGTACGATGACCTCAATCTCAAGGTGAACGAGTACCTGTATCGACGGCTCGATCTTGCCGACGCCGTCGAGGCGCACATCCTCGCCGCGGAACGGGCCGCAGATCTCGGCTTTGGGCGCTACGTCCTGAGCGCAACCAGCCCATTCGAGCCGCAACATCTCGCTTCGCTTGGAACGGATGCCCCGGCGGTGGTTCGGAGCATCTTTCCGGAATACGAGGATGCCTACCGCCAACGGAGCTGGAAGATGCTGCCATCAATTGACCGCGTCTACGTCAATCGCCGGGCGAGGGATGAGCTTGGTTGGAGGCCGCGCTTCGACTTCCAACACGCGATCGATGCCCTGCGGCACGATGGCGACGTGTTCAGTCCGCTTGCAAGAGCGGTCGGGAGCAAGGGGTATCACCCGCAGACCTTCGAAGAGGGCCCGTACCCGGTCGACGGCAGTGGGTAGCTCGAGCCTGCTGCCCAGCAAGCGATTGCAGCCGACGTCCAAGAGCTCGTTCCAATCGATCCGTGGTACCGTTCTCGCGGCGGGCGCGGCGCCCCAGCGTTGGTGGCCAGCGCTGTTGGGCGCGGCTGAACCGCCGACCCGTTGGCAGCGTCGAGCTTGCTGACGGTTCCAGCGCCCATTCGGGTTCGGTTCTCTCGGAGATCACGTGGCCGAGCTGGACTTCGATCTCAACTTGATTCGAGCGGTCGCGGAGAGCCGGACGCCACCCGCCACGGTCGTCTTCCAGCTCTTCACGTGGCTGGGCGAGATGGAAGGCTACATCCTGGTCGTGGCGGCGATTCACGGCGCCTTCGACAAGCGGTTGGCGTTTCGTCTGGCGATGCTCGCGCTCGTGACGATGTCGATCAACCACGTGATGAAGACCATCATCGCCAACCCGCGGCCCTTCGTAGCCGAGGGCTCGTTCTTGCAGAACTGGGCCGTGTCCGAGGCAAAGGCGGCGGAGCTCGTCGCTGAGTACTCGACGCCTTCTGGGCATGCGATGGCAGGGGGCAGTTTCTACACGTTTCTCTTTGCGAGTGTGACGAACCGCTGGATCAAGTGGCTCGCGGTTGCTGCAGTCCTTTGCACGGGGATCTCACGGCCCTACCTCGGTGTCCACTACGTCGAGGACGTTCTGCTTGGCTGGCCGATCGGAATCGGCCTCGCGCTGCTTGCTCTTCGCTGCGGTGGGCGTCTCGAGGACCGATGGCTCCGGCTGTCGACACCGGCACGGTGCGTGACCGTCGTCCTGGCGAGCGCAGTCGCAATCGCAGGCACGGGCCCTCTCTACGCCGACGTGCCATATGGCCAACCCCTGCCCTTCGTGAGCTACCTCGGGCTGCTGTCCGGCCTCTCCGTGGCGTACCCACTCGAGCTCGTCCACGTCGGCTTCGACCCTCGGAGCTCGACGAGGCTCCTCAAAGCCGCACGCACGATGCTTGGCGTCTTCCTCGTCATGGGTGTCCTTCTCGTCCTGGATGCGCCCCTTGGTTCCGTGGCAACCGATGGCTCCCTCCTCGGGAACGCCCTTCGCTATCTCCGCTACTTCGCGGCAGGGCTCGTCGGCATGCTTGCAGCACCCTATCTCTACGTGCGGCTCGGCTGGGCGGGACGCCACCCGACGATGGATTGCAGCTGACGGCCTCTGCTCGCCTTGGCGTGGAGCTCGTGTGGCATCATGGAGCCCCTGGCCGGGTGCACCAGCCAGCCGTCAGACCGGCGGCAGCTGAACCCCAGTCCGCCAGGCGGCCGGAAGAGACGACATGCCCTCACTGCTCGCGCAGCTGGCCGCTCTCCTGCTTGGTCTCCTCACAGGCGCGATGCTGCTGATCGGCATCTCCCTCGTGCCCTACTGGACCTCGCTCGAGCCCGTCGAGTTCTCACGGTGGTTTGCTGCCAACTCTTCGCTCATCGGCCGGCTCATGGTTCCGTTGGGCTCCCTCGCCACCGTAGTGACCGTTCTCGCTGCCGTATCAGCGGCCGTCCGCCGCCTTCCCGGCTGGCATTGGATCGCGACGGCGGCGATCGCGGCGCTGTTCGTCGCGGCGATCTATCCGCTCTACTACACAACCGCCAACGCTGCGCTGAGCTCAGGCGCACTTGCGCCGGCGGAAATCACGGCGGAGCTCGCGCGGTGGCGCACCTGGCATTGGGCGCGCATCGTGGCCGGCGCCGTCGCGTTCGTCGCGGCCATTCGTGGATGTTCTCTAGCCGCGAGGTGGCCGGCCGCCTGACAGGGGTTGCAGCTGCCGGCCTCAGCGGCGGTGCGCCGGAGCATGTACCTTCATGGGACTGCGAGCGGGGTCCATCAGCCTGCCGTCACGTCGGCGGCAGCTGAATCCCTGGTCCGTTGGGTGGCGTGTGAGGCTCCTCCTCCTGGCGTCGGGTGCTCTTTGTTGCACCTCCTGCGTGCCGACGCTCGACGCCCACGTATTCAACGCCAGCAGCACGAAGGCAATCATCTTCGCCTCCGACACCATCACCATTCCACCGGGACGCTGGCGAAGAGTCCTTCTGTCGCCATACCCAGCTGACGGCATCAGGGTCTCCCTTTCCGACCAGGAGTTCCGATACCCGCAGCCCCCGCATCCACCCAGCGAGTTCGTTTCCCCCGGCCTCTTCGGTGGCACCGCCCGCATTCGGCTGGAGGCCGACGGTGCTTTCACGCTACTCGACCCCAACTCGAGGTCCGAGGATGCACAGATCGATCCGCAACCACCTGGGTTCCCGGTCTTGCCTTCCCAGCCACGCTTACCCACCGCCTGACGAGGGGTTGCAGCGAGCGGCCTACACGGTGGCGCGCCTGGGCGTGTACCCTGTCGTTGCTGCGAGCGGGGTCCATCAGCCTGCCGTCACGTCGGCCGCAGCTGAACCCCTCGTCCGCTAGGCAGCGAGGCGAGTCCAGTTGCCCGAAGCCCTTCCTGACTTCCGATACCATCCCGATCCCGTCGCCAGCGGTGCAATCGAGCGCTCCGAAACGAAATGCATCGTTTGCGGCCAGAACCGGGGCTTCATCTACGCTGGCCCGGTCTACGCGGAGGAGGAGTTCTACAAGGAGATCTGTCCGTGGTGCATCGCAGATGGGCGGGCCCATCGAGAACTCCAAGCAGAGTTCTTCGACTCCGCCGGCGTCGGCGGCGGTGGCGTATGGGAGTCGGTTTCAGACGAAGTCGTGGCAGCCATCGCCGAGCGGACTCCGAGCTTCTCCGGATGGCAGCAGGAACGCTGGTTCACTTGTTGCGGTGATGCGGCCGCGTTCGTCGGCCGTGCCGGCACTCGAGAGCTCCAGGCACACGGACCCGAGGCGCATGAAGCGATCCGAAGAGAGGCGGGACTCGACGCCTCAGCCTGGTCAGACTACCTGGACGAACTGGACGGCGAAGGCAGTCCGACGGCCTATCTCTTCCGTTCCCTCCATTGCGGCAGCTTCGGCGGCTACTCGGACTGCGACTAGGCTTGACGCGCCGCCCACCGAGGGGATGCAGCGGACCGCCTCCTGCGAGGCGGACCTACGTCTGTGGCACAATGCATCCAACAGCCGGGCGTTGCAGCCAGCCGTCGAACCGGCCGCAGCTGAATCCCTGGTCCGTTGGGCGGCGGGAGCATGGTCGAGATACGCGAGGAATCGCCGGGCTTTCTTGATGAGTACGCTCGCGTGTCGATCGCGTTCGAAGTCAGCGCCACATTCGAGCTTTCGAGTCTCGACCAAGGCCTCGCCGGGTTCTCCTTGGCTGAACGATCTCTCACACCGACGATCGTCAAGGACCATGACGCGATTCCCGGGAATCATCCGACGGACTGGCGGACGCAGTTCGACCTCGCGAACTGGGGGTTCCTGGCGGCGCGCTTGGAAGGCCGACACGTCGGTGGTGCAGTGGTCGCCGTGAAGACACCAGGCATCCTCATGCTCGAAGGTCGGACGGACCTCGCCGTCCTCTGGGACATCCGTGTGGCTCCGCAAGCTCGCGGCCGCGGTGTCGGGACGGCGCTCTTTCGAGCTGCGGAGCAGTGGGCTGAGCTGCAGAGATGTGACCTGCTCAAGGTGGAGACCCAGAACGACAACGTGCCAGCATGCAAGTTCTACGCGAGCCAGGGTTGCTCACTCGGTGGCATCAACCGGTTTGCGTACCCCGACTTCCCGAACGAGGTTCAGCTTCTGTGGTACAAGCGCCTCGGTGGAGCTCCGCCCGCCGCCTGACGAGCGGTTGCAGCGGACGGCCTACACGGTGGCGCGCCCAGGGGTGTACCCTCACGGAACTACGAGCGGGATCCATCAGCCTGCTGTCACGTTGGCCGCGGCTGATCCCCGATTCCGTCAGGCGGCGCTTCAGACCGTGGACGGCACGAGTTCACTGCAGACACTCGCAGAGGTATCGGTCGCACTGGCTGGATTCGCGAGCTTGCTCGTCGTTCTGCGCCGGGGGCAAGCGCCACCTCCGCCGGGAGGCGAGGGCGCCGACCTCTTCGTCGTGGTTGGCGGGGGACTGCTGGTTCTACTCTTCTCGCTCTTGCCGCTTCCCCTTGGCCACCTGTTGCCCTCCGCTTCCTCGGTCTGGGTGTTCTCGAGCGCGCTGTTCTCCGGCTGCCTTCTCTTTGGCTACCTCGCGATTCTACGACGCCGTTCCCAGCTCTTGCGCGCGGGCATTCGGCCTTCCTTCCCTCGTGTTTCTCAGGTTGTGGTTCAGGCTCCCCTCGTCGTCATCGTCCTTCTCGTTCTCAACGTGGTCGGCGTCCTCGTTCCCCAAGGACCGGGCGTGTACATCCTCTCGCTCATCTTCGTCCTCGTGCTCTCCGCCGTGCCGTTGCTCTTCGCAGTCATCGATCTCGCGGCCGAGTCCTCGGAGTAGCGGCAGTCGTGCGCGGCTTGACGAGGGGTTGCGGCTGACCCCATTCGCATCGGCACGCTTCTCGCTTGTGGCACAATGCAGCTACCAGCCGGGCGTCTCAGGCAGCCGTCAAGTCGGCGGCAGCTGAACCCCTGGTCCGCCAGGCGGACACGATCGGTGGAAGAAGCCGATACCCTACGAACGATTGCCGAGGTGGCAATTGCCATCGCCGGATTCACTGGCGTGGTCGTCGTATTCGGGAATCGCACGGGCGGCGAATGGCAGGAGATCGAGGTCGAGCAGCTGTGGCTGTTGCTCTATCAGGCGCTCGTGGCAACCATCCTCTCTTTCGTCCCGATCCTCCTTCAATCGGCTGACCTCGAAGGCGCCTCGATCTGGCGCGTTTCCAACGCGAACTGCGCAGGTGCGTTCTCCGTGATTGGCGCTCGGCTGTTCCTTCGGCAGGGT
>JANQEF010000278.1 GCA_028278465.1 Dehalococcoidia bacterium
GCCAGATCGACGCTCATCCCGATCCCAATGAAGAAGAAGGGGGCGAAGAACTCGTAGATCGGCATGAAACCCGACTCCGAACGGACGGCCGCGGGATCACGGCTGAACAGCAGTCCCGCCAGAAGCGCGCCAATCGCGAGCGAGAGCCCGACCCCAGCAGCGAGCGCAGCGACGATAATCCCGAGACCGGTGATCAGGAGGCTGGTGTCGGGAGAGCCCGCGGCACCGAGCCAAGCGGTCAGGGGACGCTCGGCGTAGCGTGCAACGACCAGGCAAAATGCAACAAACAGCACGAACTTGAGCAGGAACGCTGCGCCCGCCGCGACGAGTACCGGGACTAATGGTGTGCCGTCGCCCGATCGCAAGGCAGGGATGACGGCGAGCAGGAGCCCCATCAGAACGATCCCGGAGAGATCGTCGAGACCGGCGACGTCCGTCAGCAGTTCGCCGGTCGGCGACTTGAGCACGCCGGCCTCCAGCCAGACGTTGACCGAGACCGCGAGGCTGGTTGCAGTCAACGCGGTCCCAACGAACAGGCAGGGAATCAGGCCGTAGCCGAGCCACTGAGCCACGAGAAATCCTGGTGCGCCGCTCAGGACAACGTTGCCGATCCAGATCGGGAAGGCAGCACCGAGCTTGCTCACCAGACCATGGAGATTGCTGTCGAGCCCGACCCTGAACAGCAAGACGATCAGACCCAGGCTGGCCAGGAACTCCAGCACCGCGACACCCGGTTCGGACACCAGCCCGAGCTCGCCTTCCAAGTGCCCAACAGCGATCCCCAGGAAGAGGAACGCGATCAGCGACGGGGCACCAATCCGCTCGAAGCCCGCCTTGAGCAGAATCGCGAGGACGAGCAGTGCTCCGACCAGCAGATCGGGGGTAGAGACACTTCCGACGATCTCGTTCATGCGCCGTCGCGGTAGGTGGCCGGGCGCCCTACTTCACCGTCACACAGGTGCAGCCGGCCTGGTTCGCGACCTTGTGCGAGACGCTGCCGAGGAACAGGGCCTTGGCGTCGCTCCGCCCGCGGCTTCCGAGGACGATCATGTCGACCTGCTCAGCGGCGGCGAGTGCCAGGATCTGCTCGGCCGGACGACCCTCCGCGGTCCGCCCTTCGACGGCAGCGAGACCGGCCCGCCGGGCACTCTTCTCGGCGTCTCGGGTGAGGTTGTCGCCGAGGGTCCGTGCGTAGTGGAACAGCGCCTGTTCCTGCTCGTACGGGACGTGCTCGGCGGCTGCGAACTTGCGCAGCCCCTCGCCGATCGGCTCATAGGGGATCACGTGCAGAATCAGCAGGCTCGCCCCCTGAGGCTGAGCGAGCTTGATGGCGAGGTCGAGGGCCTTCCAGGCGGATTCCGAGCCGTCGATCGCAACCAGGATCTTCGTCATCGATGCGTCCTCTGTCGCCTTCGGTCCACGGTGAAAACAGCTTCAGCGGACCGCCACGACCGGGCATTCAGCGAGATGGCTGACCTTGTTCGACGCGCTGCCGAGCAGCAACCCCTCGACCACGCCGACCCCACGGCTGCCCATCACGATCAGATCGACCTGCCGGGCCCGGGCAAACTCGAGGATCACCCGTGCCGGATCGCCGGATCCTAGAATCGTCTCGACTCTGCCCACACCCTCGGCCTCGGCGGCCGCGCGTGCTCTGGCGAGGATGGCCCGGCCCACCTCTTCAAGCGTGGTGTCCGAGACGATCGGGATTGGCAGGGAGCCGTGATGCAGGTCCTCTCTGGCCCTGGCACTCAGGTCCTGGATATCGACGATGGCCGCGATCTGCTCGGGCGAGGCGCCCTTGAGCGGTACATGGACGAACACGAGGCTCGCGTCGGCCTTGTGCGCCATGCGGCCGGCGAACCGGGAGGCCTTCAATGCGTGCTCGGAACCGTCGGTGGCGACCAGGATGGTCCTGTAGTCACGGAGCCGCGAGCCTTCCGGCTGCCGGACCAGGACCGTGGTGCAGGGCGCCAGGTGCTGAACCTTGCTGGAAACGCTGCCGAGGAGGAGGCCCTGGAGTTGGTTCTGGCCACGGGTCCCCATGACGATCGTGTCGATGTTGCGGCGACGAGCGTGGTGCAGAATCCGCTCGGCGTCGTCGCCGAAATCCAGCACCTCCACGATGTTGTGGGCGCCATGGCGTTGGGCACGGGCGCGCGCCTCAGTCAGGATCATGCGACCCATGACTTCCAGCATCTGGTGGTGCGGCGACCACTCGGCGTGCTCGGAGACGGGCTGGCCAACCGCCTCGGCATTGGCGAAAGCCAGTTCAGCTTGGTCTCTCAGCTCACGCGGCGCCTCGCCGTCGCGGAAGCCGACGTGCAGGATCGTGAGTCGTGCGCCGTAGAGGCCGGCGAGGTCGCCCGCCAGGGCCACGGCGCCGTTGGCGCTCGCGGAATGGTCGGTCGGGACGAGGATGCTGCGGATCATGGCGCGGCTCCCTGAGACTCAGACCCTCCAACTAGGACAGAGGAACATCATGCGGAACCGGTCGTCCATGATGTAGATCATCGAGCACGCGAGCCGCTGGTGACTACCTAATAGCTCCGGTGCGTGCCGCGATGTCGACTTGATCGGCGATGCGATCGCTCGGGTGCAGGATCACCGATTCGCCGGCCTCGAGGCCTTCGAGGACTTCGGCGAGCCGGCCGTCGCGGTGGCCGATTCGAACCGGGCGATGCCCTGCATGGCCGTCTTCGGCGACGAATACCGCCCAGCTCTCGCCCGTGCGGAACAATGCAGAGAGGGGCAGGAGGAGGACGTCGTCGTCTTGCCAGACCGTGATCCGGGCTTCGACCCGATAGCCGTGGCCGAGTGCCTGCTAGCGTTCCTTTGGATCGGTGAAATCCAGGATCACGTCGACCCGCTGTTCCTCGATGCCCAGCGCCGAGATCTTGGTGAAGCCCGCCGGGTCGACCCTGCGGACACGAGCGGTCAAGATCTCATCGCCACCCCAGGCCTCGATCGTGGCATCCGCGCCGGGCGCCACCTTGACCGCGTCGGTCGACAGCAGGTCGACCACTATCTCGAGATCAGCGGGATCTCCGATCTCGATCAGGGGTGTACCCGCCTGGACCACCTGCTCGCTCTCGTGGTGCACGGCGAGCAGGGTCCCGTCGACCGGGGCGGTGATCGCGACACAACAAGCGTTCGGATCGAAGCCGGCCTCACCCGTGATGACCGGCTCGATCAGGTCGGCCCGGGCGCGTGCCAGCTCCTGGCGGTGCATCTCAAGCCGGGCCTCGGCTTCGGCGAGCGCCGCCTCCTGGGTCTCGACCTCCTCGTCGACCGTGACCCGCAGGGGACCGTGCTCGATCGCAGCGAGATCGACCGGCACTGGCCGCGGCTGAAAGACCCAGACGAAGCCAGCGATCAGACCGGCGGCCACCAGGCCGACGAGGGCGATCCGAGACCAGTGGATGCGCATGCGTCGCTCACTCCCGCGTCTTGAGGACGGCAATCAGATCGAGCTTGGCGATCCGCCTCGTGACCACCAGCCCCGATGCAATCGCTGCGACGATCACGGTCAGCGCCGGATAGGCATATGTTTGCACCTCGACGACCAGAGTCACGCGAAACAGCTCACTCTCGAGGCCCAAGGTGATCAGCCAGGCAAGACCGTAGCCGAGCAGCCAGCCGAGCGGAATCGAGGCCAGCGTCAGGAGACCCAGCTCTCCCAGCAGGATCCAGGCGACCTCGGCCTTGGTGAAGCCGAGCACGCGCAGGCTGGCGAGCTCACGGCTGCGCTCGGAAAGCGCGATCCGGGCGCTGTTGTACACGACCCCGACCGCGATCAGGCTCGCGAACAGCGTATCGAAGACTGTCTGGATGAGGATGTTTTCGCCGACCGTCTCGCGGAAGTTGCGGCGCTAGACGTCCCAGACAAGGCTTCGACGCGTTCGGGCTCGCCGCGGAGGAGTTCGGGTTCGTCGCTGAAGCCGGGTGACGAACACGTCCAGGTCTGGCGTACTCTCTTCGGAGAGACCTCAGTCCCCTCCGATTCCAACTGATATACAGTTCCGTAGGACTTCTATGGGAGTTGTATGTCAGTTCGGGATTTCCGTGTGCTGCTGCGGACACGTCCGTGTCTGATGCTCTCTCTTCGTGGAGACGCCAGCCTTCTCCAGATCGGAGTACAGTTCCGTAGGGCTTAATAAGGGTTACACTCCAGTTCAGAGCTTCAGCCTCGCCAAATATGATCAGTTCGAGATTTCATAGCCCCATCTATGACTTTATCTTGTGGTTGAGCTTGCCTCGTTGAAGAATGGCGGCTGTCTCCTCTATCCAGCCAAGTTCGTATTCCCACCATTCGATCGCTTCGCGTGCCAGGATGGTTGGACCGACAAGCCGAGCATTGTGCATGATGGGTCTGGGCCCCGACCGGCTTCCATCGACAATGGGTTCAATAAACACGGAGTTGGCCGGGACGTGATACTCCTCCAGAGCATTATCGCGGTGAAATTTACTAAACAACTACCGGCTGACGCCGGTAGGTTCGGCGATGTGGTTGGCGAGATGCTGAAGTATCACGTCGTCGGTGATGTTGCCGCTGGTGGTCGAGAAGTAGCCCCGCGCACAGAAATGACAGCCCCAGTAGCGTTTGCGGAGGGCAGGGAACTCCTGCTGGATCTTGCGCGACGAGCGGCCCTTGACCCTGCGCATGAGCTCGCTGATGGCCAGCTGCGGCGGCACCGCGACGAACATGTGGACGTGGTCGCGCGACAGAACGCCTTTGACGATGGTGACCCCCAGCTCGGCGCACACCTGGCGGATGATCTCGCGTGCCCGTTCACGGATCTCGCCACGCAGGACGGCGTAACGGTACTTGGTCGCCCAGACGATGTGGTAACGGTGATAGAAGACGGTGTGGCA
>JANQEF010000289.1 GCA_028278465.1 Dehalococcoidia bacterium
TACACCGGAACATTCCCGATGTTCACCGTTGCAGCGCTGATCGGGGTCGCGCTCATCGTGCTGGCGCGTCGTCCAGCTGGCGGCACCGCGCCTCGCTCCGCCTCTGTCTGAGGTTGCTGGTTCGAGTTTTAGCGAGTAGATTCGCTCCACTTCTCGTTCGAATGTGGCATAGTTGCTCGATCAAAGCAGCGTGAGCGCGTTTGTTCTGGATGACTTGAAGTGGCTGAACGATGATTCTTATCCTATTCGTAGTATTGATCTCAGTATTGACGATCGCAATGGCGATTGTGGCAGGACTGGAGATTAACGCTCGGCGGGAGTCGGAGGAGCGGTTGTCGAAAGACCTGGCTGACTACCCCGACGAGCGAATCGTACAGCTCGACAGGCTCGTCAGCGCCCTAAGAACGGTAGCTGAGCAAGTGTCCCGAGCGGAGCTTGATAGCCCAACCGATGAACATGATTTAACTGTTCTCAAGGAAGAGGCATTAAGTCTCGTCGACGAGGCGCGCGACGTTGCGTCGGCCCTAGCCGGTGCTGGGTCATTTCCTGTCCGGTTGATTGATCATTCGGCTTCAGAGCTTCAAGCGCTTGAGGTGACCTCGGAGTCAGGTTCAGGCGAGCACACCAGTCCTAGTGTGCGAACTTCATCCAATCGTATGTCCACTAAATTGTTGAATACCGTATCCCAACTAGCGGTGGTGAGGAACTCTTATCGTCCAGATATTCCACCGAATACGGATGAAAAGATCCGCCAGCTTGTGGGCATGCTGGTCGCGAAGCATCTGACGGATTCTAGACAGATCAAGTACCTCGCTGGACTGCTAGTCGGAGCAGTTGGTATTTCTTTGATATTTGGAATGCTCGGAATAATTCGAATTCAGGACGCTGAGCTTAATCTCGAGGAAACGGTCGATAGGAAACTCGAATCAGCCGACAAGGAGCTAGCTATAGCGGTTTCTACAGCGAGTTCGGAAATCCAGGACGAGGCAGATATTTGGACGAACGAAATCGTCAAGATTGGAGGCAACGCAGCGACAGCAGTCGCCATGTTGGAGGAATCCGAATTTACACAAGTAGTCGCCCCGATTTCGGAGACTGTAACCGCCGGCACTAATGATGAACTCAATAGAATCGAACAACGAGTTGTCGATGTAGAGAATAGTGTGTGGACGATGGGTCCCACGCTCACGCGGATCCGCGACTGGACAATTATTAGCCTCGCCCTCATAGGCGTAGTGGCGATCATCTTTGCCCTCGTTCGGATTGCCAAACGATGGTGATCGTGGGTTAACCTCGACCGAAACATGATCACAGGCATCCTCCACCCGAAGAACGTCGTCGAACAGCTCGTGCGGCAGGGCGTGACGCACATGATCACGTTGCCCGACTCCGAGACGCGGCACATGTACGACCGGCTCGTCGCCGAACCATCGATCCACGTGATCCCGGTCTCGCGTGAGGGCGAGGCGATACCGATCGCCGCCGGCCTCTGGGCCGCGGGGCAGCACCCGGTGATCTCGATTCAGAATGCCGGTCTGTTCGAGTCAGGAGACGCGCTGCGCGGGCTTGCCATCGGCATCGACCTGCCGCTTGTCATGTTCGTCGGCTACCGCGGCTACACGCGGCACGGCGACACGCCGGACTCGGCGGCACGGTTCCTCGAGCCGTACCTGCACCTCTGGGGCGTCGACTACTACACGGTCGAGGGCGATGATGACCTGGACCGTGTGCCGCTGGCGTTCGAGCGGGCGGAGAAGAGCAGCCAGCCGGTGGCGGTGCTGATCGGCACGGAGTACGCAACGGAGTACGCAAAGGAATGATCAGCTACGAGGACGCTGTCGAGATCATCAACCGTGAGCGCGGCGACGCTGTGTGCGTGACGACGATGACACAGACCAAGTACTGGTACGCGGCGAGCGAAAAGCCGGAGCTGGACGTCGGAATCTCGAACGGCATGAGCAAGGCTTCGTCTCTTGGGCTGGGGATCGCGGTCGGCGCGCCGGACCGGACGGTGATCATCCTCGATGGCGACGGCTCGCTGCTGATGAACCTTGGCAGCCTCGTCACGGTGGCAGGGCAGCGGCCGCAGAACCTCTACCACTTCGTGTTCGACAACGGCATCTACGCCGTCACGGGCGGCCAGCCGCTGCCGAACCCGGAGGTCGATTACCCGGCGATGGCGATGGCGTCCGGATATGCGCATGCGCACACGTTTTCCCATGCCGAGGAGCTGGCGACAGAGCTGCCAGAGATCATGCGAAAACCCGGACCAGCGCTGATTCACGTATCGGTGGTCGGTGAGCCGGCCTCCGAAGGTGTCGACCAGACCTGGGAGTCGAACGCCAGGATGGGAGCGCAGCTGAGGGCGATGAAGAAGGCGCTGGGTTAGCGACCGGGGCCGCCTGCAGGACGTGCTAGTCCGTTTTGGGCTCGTCCGGTTCCGCGCCTGACTTCCGTCTTCGCGCCAACACGACCAGTCCAACCATTCCCAACCCGATCAGCGTGTAGTCGCCGGTGGCGACTCCAGAATTGGCAGTCGGCAGGCCGCAGCCGTAGAGCGTGTATCCGGCCTGCTCCTCGCCAAGCAGGTCAGTTACGTCGGTCGAGCCGTCGCCGTCCCTGATCGCCTGCACCGTTGCCTCGACATCGACCTCGGGCTCCGCAGTTTCGGTCGCTTCCGGCTCCGGTGTGTCTTCAGGTAGCGGTGTGGCCGTGGGCTCCGGCTCCGGCGTAGCTGTCGGCTCCGGCAGAGGCTCGGCCGTGGGAGCGACCGTTGGCTCCACGGTCGGCTCCGGTGTTGGAGTCCCTACCAGTTCTGGCGGAGGCGTCTCGCCCGGACCCTCGATAGGTATCGTCGCTTCAGGAGTCGGTGTCTGCGTGGGCTCAGGCGTTGGTGTCGGCGGTGGCGGATCGACCAGGAACCGCAGGACCGGAGTGGCGTGGATATTCCCGGCGTCGTCCCGCGCCTGGATCACGAACTCGTGCGGTCCAGGCTCCAGTGAGCCCGGTTGGTAGGTCCACGAGCTCGCCGTCGTTGCCTCCATCAGGTCGGTCACATCGAAGCCGTCGAGCTTGGCGCTGATCACGGTTACTGAAGCGTGAGTGTCGCCCTCGTACTCCGACGCCTCGTCTGCGTAGGAGACGGTGATCACGGGGTTCACTACGGTCACGATGTCGTTCACCGCCGGCAGGATCGTGGGCAGCTTGATGTTGCGGTCCAGTTCGAACAGGTGCGCGTCGAGCGGCCAATCCGGGTCCTCTCTGCGAGTCCCGCCGTGGGCCCGATTGCCGAGCCTATCGAACCCGGCGATCTCGACGTTCTTGACGCCGTCGCCTTCGGCGGCGCCAGTCAGCAGGTCGTCGTCGATCTCGATCGTCCACTCCCGGACGTTGCCGGTCGGCGTCATGGCGCCGAAGGTGACGCCATTGATCTCGACCGTTGGCGCGGTCGCCAGTTCCTCCGGCGAGCGCGACACGATCGTCACCTTGTCGCGGGTGATCACTGTGTCGAATATCACTTCGAGCTTCGGCCCCAGCCGGTCCGTGACCTGGAACACGATCTTGTCTGAGTTCAGCCCGAGGAGGTCTGTGACTGCGCCAGCCAGCACCTGCATTGGCTCAGCGATGCTCGGCAGATCTTCGTACTCCAGGAACACGGCGTCAGGCAGGTCCTCGTAGACCACCGCTTCCTTCGCAGGCAGGTTGCCGAACAGGAAACGGCCGGGGATCACCGTTTCCGGGTCCACCGGCTCCGAGAAGCTGACCCTGATGCGGTTCTGCTGGTTCGTGATCGCCCGGTCCCTTGGGTCTTCATAGTCATCCCCGAGCAGGACCTCAAGCACCTGCGGCGGCAGGGTATCGATCTCGAAGGTGTGGTCCTGCAGACCGTCTGCCTCGCTCGCATCAGTCCTCGCCGTGTTCCCGGCGACGTCAGTAGCCGAGGCGAACCACGAGACCTTGCCGTCAGACATCCGCGGAAGGAAGGCGAACGCAGCCCAGCCCTGGTTGATGGCAGAAGAGAAGCCTTCTGACGCCGGTACGACTTCGCCTTCCTCTCCGAACACGCCATCACGGTCCAGGTCCACGTTGAACGTGATGTCCTGGAGCTCAATACCAGAGCTCTCGTCGGTGATATCGACAGAGACCCAGTTCTGCGAGTTGCTGGTCGTCACGCCGTCTGGCAACTGCTGAACGGTGAGCACGGGCGGCCTGGTGTCTATCACGACCGCCTCGCTGACGAGTGTTGGCGGAGTCGTGTCGGCGTACTCGACGACCGCCACTCCGCCATCTTCCGCCTTGATGGAAGGCCGCGCCGTCTCGGTTGGAGCGGCGATGTTCGTAGTCGAGGTCTCCGTGCCGGTGGTGAACGTGGCGGTGTAGAGGTCTGTCGCCGGGCCGGTCTCCTGGAGAGTCAGCACGAAGCCGTCGATGTCCGACGAGCTTCGCACCTCGACAGTCGTTGTGTCCACGACGGCGTGGTTGTAGGTGACAGTGAAACCGGCGGCGGAGGTGGTCTCAAGATGCTGCGTGACTGCGAAGGTGCCGCTCTGGACGTTGAGCCAGTCGACATTCACGTCGGCGAGGGTCGTCACGATGTCGTCCCTGTCAACGCTGCCATCGCCATTCCTGTCGGCGATCGGGCCGTTCTTGACCCGGAAGATATGCTGCTGGCCTGCGAAGCCCGCCGGCATCGAATACGGGTTGCCAGTGAAATCTGTCGCCTCGGCATCGTTGAGAACCGTCGTCGCCGGGCTCACATCGTCCACCACGACGGTGATCGTCTTGCCCGAGTTGGCGAATGCCGGGGTAACTGTGAGCGTGCCCGACTCGTCGCCGGTCACGACCGGGATTCGATCGGCGGTCATGCCTTCGGCAAGTGCCAACGACGCCAGGAGCGCTATCGCCAGCAGCCGTGCGCGGCCCGGCATCACGCGGGCGCGTGCCGACGCGAACTTGAGCGACCGCAATCGAGCTAGATTACGGAAACTGGCGATCTGCATACCTGAACTGTAGTTGCTGCCAGTTCAATCGGTATGAGAATGCGCCGCCAGTGGCCGAGGCATGCCGGACACACGGCCAGTCCGTGACATCACCTGCGGATTAACACGACGAAGATGCGTGGCAGTCCCCGCGCAGTCAGGGATTCCACGGACCGCTCACATCCCTGCGCCGCCGTCGACCGTGATCATCGAGCCGGTGATCATGGCCGCTTCGTCGGTCGCGGCGAACAGGAACGCGCTGGCGATGTCTTCCGGCGTCTGCAGTCTGCCGAGCGGCGTGGCGTCGAGGCGACGGTTCAGGTTGTCCGGGTTGTCGATGCTGGTCGACCAGTCGTTCGGGCTGTGCGGGTTATTGCCGCGGATGAACGGTGTGTCGACGTGACCGGGAGAGACGATAACGCAGCGGATGTTGTCTCTCGCGTAGGAGTGCGCCGCCGAGCGTGTCAGGCCGATCATCCCCATCTTCTGCGCCGCGTACGCCGGGCTGCCACCGCCGGGCCGGATCGCGGCCAGCGAGCCCATGTTCAGAATGACGCCGCTGCCGGCCTTTCGCATCGACGGAACGATCGCCTTGATGCCGAGGAACGCTCCTGTCAGGCCGATCTCCATGATGGTGTGCCACTGCTCTTCGGTCTGCTCATCGAAGGAAACCCGGAAGTTCGCTCCGGCGTTGTTGCACAGCACGCTGACAGGTCCGAAGGCCTCCTCGGTTGCGGCAACGACCTCTTGCCACTGGCCGGCTTCTCTCACGTCGAGCTGTGCCGCGATCGCCCTGCCGGAGCTCTCCTCGATCTCGGCCGCGACCTTTTCCGCCGCCTCCAGGTTCACATCAGCTGCGCAGACGGCGGCACCTTCCGAAGCGAACAGCCGTGCCTGCGCTCCTCCCATTGCGCCTCCACCGCCGGTGATGACCGCCACCTTGCCGTCGAGTCGTCCTGCCAACGTTAGAGCTCCGTTTCGAATCGCTTTCTTGTCTACATCAACGCCACTGAGCCGTCGGCGCGACGCTCGGTCTCACCCTCGCCCGGGTCGTAAGGGTTCTTCTCCATCTCATCGACCACGATGTCCGTGCCGAGCCCCGGCTCCTCCGGCGGGATGAAGTAGCCGTTCTCAACCTTCGATATCCGCGTGACGACCTTCTCCTTGAAAGTACCCGTTTCAGGCGCAAACTCGTTCATGTCCCAGCTTGGAGTCGCAGTGGCGATGTGCGTCAGAGCCATGTTCGCTATCGGCCCCAGGAAGTGGTGTGGCAGGACGCGCTGGTGGAAGCTCTCCGCCACCGCCGCGATCTTCCTGCAGTGCGTGAAGCCGCCTGCGAGGCCGATGTCCGGCTTCAGGAACTGGACACCCGGCTGCTGGCTGTACTCACGGAACTCCCACAGCGTGTTGTTCCGCTCGCCGACCGCCAGTGG
The DNA here is from genome assembly GCA_028278465.1 of Dehalococcoidia bacterium. GTDB lineage: Bacteria > Chloroflexota > Dehalococcoidia > Lucifugimonadales > Lucifugimonadaceae > JAJCYX01. Next base: position 6,413 of record JANQEF010000289.1, read on the forward strand.
CAGGTTCAGCTTCTTTCCGACCTCTCCAGCCGCAAGCACGCTGTCGGGCGCGATCGGGTCTTCGAAGAAGTACGGCAGGAACTTCTCGATCTGCTGGGCGAAGACGACGGAGTTCGCCGGGTTCATGTTGCGGTGGATCTCGATGCCGATATCGAAGTCCCAGCCGACCGCTTCACGGACCGCCTCGACAATCGCCGTGTTCTGCCTGATCAGATCGCCGTGCGAAAGCTCGGCCCAACCGGGCAGGAACGGCGTCATCTTCAGCGCCGTGTAGCCGTCGCTCTTAACCGCCTTCGCCGTGCGGACGAAGTCATCGAGCGTTTCGAGCGGACCGTAAGAGCCGTAAGAGCCGAGCAGGACGATGGCGCGCACCCTGTCGCGGTACTTGCCGCCAAGCAGGTCCCACACTGGAGCGCCCAGCCGCTTGCCCTTGATGTCCCACAGCGCCATGTCGATGGCCGACATCACGGCGGTGAGCGCCGGGCTGCGGAAGCTGTATTTGCGGTAGACCTGGTTCCAGATGCGGTCGACGTCCCGCGGGTCCATGCCGCGGATGTCCTCGATCACGCGGTTGGCTATCACTTCGGTGGCGTCGGCAAAGCTCCAGAAGTTGCCCTCGCCAACGCCATAGGTCCCGTCGTCGCACGTGACCCTGACGGTCAGCCACTTCGAAACCAGCCAGGTCTCAATCTTCTCGATCTTCATGCGATGTCCTGTGCTTGGAGCCGGGGCCGATACCGACGACGCCTTCGAACGCGGGCGACGCCGGTTGCCGAGCCGAAAATGTAACACCGCTTTCGCTCAGGCACAGGCGTCAAAGAGAAGGCCCCTGCATACTCTTCGCATGCAGGGGCCGGGTTTCCGGAGTTCTATCGCCTACAGACCGCTACGGCGTGACCTGGTTCAGCTTGATCACGGAGAACATCGCTCCCTGCGGGTCAACCAGTCCGGCCATCCTGCCAACCGGCGTGTCCATCGGCGGAACCATGACCTTGCCGCCGAGCGACTCGGCCTTTGCCGCCGTCGAGTCCGCGTCGTCCACCGAGAAGTAGACGACCCAGACGTTCGGCATCTGGCCCATCTCCGGCTGCTTGGCCATGAACCCGCCCGCGGGTTGGTCGTCGACCATCAGCAGCGTGTACGGGAACGGGTCAGTCTGGTTGTGCACGTTCACGCCGAGGATCGACTCGAAGAATGCGCCGGCCTTCGGGACATCGTCCGTGATCAGCTCGTTCCACGCGAATGCGCCCGGCTCGTTCACTATCTCGGCGCCGATGTGCTGTTTCGGCTGCCAGAGCCCGACCACGCCGCCTGTCGGGTCCGCCGCGACCGCCATGCGGCCCGACTCGAAGACGTCGAACGGTTCGGCAAACACCTGTCCGCCCGCTCCCGCCACCTTTCCAGTCACCTCGTCAGCGTTGTCGACGGTGATGTAGGTGGTCCAGTGCGGCGGGATGCCCTGTTCGGCCTCGTCCGCCCGTTGCGTGTAAACGGCCGCGGCGTTCTTGCCCTTCAGCTGCCCCATCGAGTAGAACGTGCCGTCGCCCATGTCGTTGTCGTCCCAGCTCCAGCCAAACAGGCTCCCGTAGAAGCCCTTCGCCGCGTCCTGGTCGCTGGTAGCCAGGTCCACCCATGATGGCGTGCCCTGCTTGTAGCCTGTGCGAAGTCCCATCTGATCATCCTCCTGTGGTCTCACATCAAACGTAAGGTCCGAACTGCTGCCAGCCCGGCCGGTGATCCGGTTCTTGCTGGCTGCTCGACCTTACGACGCACACGGTTCGCTATTTTCGACAGCCCCGTTCCTAGAGCTCGAGATTCCACGGGCTGTCAGCGCTCCGCGGCAACTTACCAGCCGGCGCTTAAGAGCTGCGTCGTGGCGTCGCTGTCGTGGTTCTACTCGCCGAACGCGTAGATATGGCCGTCGTGCGAGCCGAAGTACAGCCTTCCGCCTACCACAGCGGGCGACGTCCACACCAGGTTCCCGGCTTCGACTGTCCACTTGATCTCTCCGCGCTCCCTGTCCAGCGCGTACACCTTGCCGTCGCTGGAGCCGACATAGAGGTCGTCGCCGGCTACAGCAGCGCTCGAAAGGATGTCGCCGCCGAGAAACACGCGCCAGATCGGGTTGCCGTTGATCAGGTTGTGGGCGTGCAGGAAGCCGCTGCGAGAGCCGACATAGAGCCACGCGTCGTCCGTTGCCGTCGGCGACGCGAAGACCGGCGCTCCAGTCTCGATGCGCCACCTCAGCCTGCCGGTCTCAGCCTCCAGCGCGTAGGCGAAGCCGTCGTCAGAGCCGATAACGACGACGTCGAAGGCGACCGCCGGTGAAGAGAAGATCGAGTCGCCTGTCACGACGCTCCAGCGCTCTTCACCGGTCTCGGCGTCCAGCGAGTAGACGAAACCGTCTGTCGAGCCGATGTAGAGCGCGCCGTCCACGACGGTGGGCGAAGACAGGATTCCACTGCCGGTCTCGAAGCTCCAGACAAGGTCCCCCGTGATGGCATCGAGCGCGTAGACGCTGTTGTCGAATGCGCCGAAGTAGACGATGTCGTCGACTATCGCCGGTGAAGACTGCTCACCGCCGGGACCAAGCTGGAACCGCCACCGCTCTTCGCCCGTAGCGGCATCGACGGCGTAGAACAGGTTGTCATCGGCCCCAAAGTAGACGACACCGTCAACCACCGACGGCGATGCGCGTAGAAGGCCGCCGACCGGGAACCGCCACAGCTCATCGCCTGTATCGGCATCCAGCGCGAAGAGCGCGTTTGAGAACGATCCGGCATAGACAACGCCATCCACCACCGCAGGCGACGACTCGACAATCCCGCCGGTGTCGAAGCGCCACAGAAGCTCCGGTTCGGCTGGAACCGTGATGTCGTCCGGCGAACCGGTGTGAAAAGGTCCAAACCTGAACGCTGGCCAGTCGATTGGTCCAACGGGTTCCGTCGTGGAATCGCTGGCCGCGGGAGTCTGCGAGGGTTGCGGAGTCGCAGTCGCCGGCGGAGACGTGGCGGTCGGCGTGATGTCGATCGTCGGCTGGACAGCGCGCGTCGGCTCGGCGGCGGACGAGCATGCGATGGCGGAACTTAGTGCGATCGCGGCTACCGTCGCAGCGAGCCGCGGAAGGCGTGATCGAGAGCGGGGTGTGTTGAGCACGGAGCCTGTAATGTTACGAGGTACGAACGTGTCGCATGACCAGAACTGCGTCCGCCAGGTCGGATCAGATAGCTGAGCCGAGGTGATGTCATGAGTCGGTACGATGTCCGTGTCTATTCAGTTGTGTTCGCGATCGGAATCGTCCTGGGAGTGCTGGTGGGAGCAGGTGTCGCTCTCAGCACGGGCGACGATACCAATGTGCAGGTCCTGAGCGGGACCGTTAACAGTGTTGATCACGAAGGGGCTGCTATCGGCTTCGAGCAGGATGGCAGCGATGTCGGCGAAGGCTACGTGGTTGCGGGCGCACGTTGGCAGGGCTTCGACGGAGCCTGGCATGACGGGCGCGACCCTGAGACCGGCAATCCAACGTGCCTTGAGCCGCAGAGCTCGGGCCAGAAAGTCCGGCTCGGCGTTGTAGACGCCAGGAGCAGCGAAGGCCCGTCCGGGCCGGTCGTCGCCTGGCTTCAGTGTCTGACTCCAGCCACCGAGCGCTGGGCGTCCGCTCAGTACTTCCGCGCCGGGTAGGCGAGGTGCCCGGTCATCCCGGTGCCTGTGACCCGGTACACGAAACCGGTGGCGAAGGTGACGTAAAGATCGCCCAGCGACCCGCCGCCAAATGTGCAGTTCGTCGGCGACTCAGCAGGAGTCCGGTGCGTCTCCCTCACCAGCCCCGAAGGATCGAACACGTAGATCATCGAGCCGGGACCTGAATCGGGGCTGCCGGCGGTCGCCACGATTAGCCCTTCAGTCGTCAGCGTCATGCCGTCAATACCGCGGCTCTCGCCGAAGCTGTAAACCTGTTCGCCGGGCCCGAGCGTGCCGTTCTCCAGCACCGGGTAGGCGCGTAGCTCACGCGGAACGCCCTCGGCATGTGGGCTCTCGGCGACGTAGAGGGTTTTCTCATCACGCGACAACAGCACGCCGTTCGGTTTCGTCGTGTCGAATGCGACGCGTGTCACGCTCCAGGCGCCGCCGAAGCTGTGTTCCGCCATGTAGACCGATTCGTGCGGCAGGTTGTTTGCGGAGCCGGAGTAGTTCGGGTCAGAAAAGTAGACGCGGCCGCTGGATGAGACGGCGATGTCGTTCGGCCAATTGAGCGTTTCGCCGTTGAGGGCATCTGCGATCACTTCAGGCTCGGCGTTCGGGTCTTCGGTGTCGAGCTTCGTCACGCGATGGGCGTCGCCCTCGCACGCCCACAGTCCGCCCGAGCGGTCGAACGTCATGCCGTTCGCCGCGCCGGTGTTAGACCGCCAGACCTCGGAGGTCTGCATCTTCGGGTCCCAGCGATAGGTGGTGTGCGCGGCGCACTCGTTGTAGAGCAGGGCAGAGCCGTCCCAGACCGGTCCCTCGGTAAGGCTGTCGTGCTGAGCGATCTGCTCCCAGTTCCATTCGTTGGTCAATGTTCGGTTCCTCGGGTTTGGTAGTTTCCGCTCACAGGCCTGGGGCGAGGTGAAGGAGGCCTGTCATCCGTTTGGTAGGGGCGGTGCTTGCCCCGCCCGGTCCCGGCAGCGCCGGGACGACGTGTTTCCTGTGCGAAGCGCAGCGTAGTCGAAGGATCTCTGTGCGCACGGCTGGTCCTGACAGGATGAGTTCTCTGCAGAAGAGACCCTTCGACTTCGCTCAGGGAACACAGCCGCCCCTCCCCCTAATTCGGGTACAGCAGGTAGCCCTTAAGGCCTGTATCTCTTGCCACCAGCGTGTGGCCCTCGATGCTGCTCACGTACAGGTCCGACATGTCCGGCCCCGCAAACGTGCAGTTCGTCGGCCGCTGCGCCGGAGTCGGGTGCTGCTCGACGATCCGGCCGTCCGGCTCGAACACCGTCACATTCCCGCCCGGGCCCGAAACCTCCCAACCAGTGCACGCCACGATATATCCGTTGTCCGCCAGCGTCATACCGTCGATGCCGCGGTGCCTGCCAAAGTCATGCAGCACCTGCTTCTCGCCAAGCGACCCGTCGTCGTTGACCGGGAACGCCAGCAGAGCCCGCTGCTCGCCGGTGCGGTAGTCGCTTTGCGCAACATAGAGCGTCTTGTAGTCCTTCGAGAACAGCAGGCCGTTCGGCACCGACACATCGAAGGTCCTGCGCACACAGGTCCACGAGCCGTCGTCCTGAGGCTCGGCGGAAAGCACGGCGGAGTACTCGATGCCGACATCCGGGTTGATGTCGCCGGCGCGGTCCGAGAAGTAGATGGAGCCGGATGGCGTGATCGCCAGGTCGTTCGGCCCGTTGATTCGACGGCCGTCAACGCTGTCGACGATCGTGGTCATCGAGCCGTTGTCTTCGAAGCGGACGATGCGGCGGCCGTCGCCGGCGCAGCCGTACAGGTTGCCCTCGGCGTCGAAGTTCAGGCCGTTCGTGCCCTCGGTGCCTTCACGCCAGACGGTGAGATGGCCGCTGTCGATGTCGAGCCGCATGATGCGGTCCATGGCGATGTTGCTGAAGAGCATCGCTTCGCCATCCCAGCAGTTGCCTTCTGTGATGTGACCGAGAACGGGCGCTGCGTCTTCGAATTTCCAGGGCATGAGCGGCTCCTGATGTGCTGATGGCGGTTGAGAGTGCCGATGTTACATCGGTCTATGAGGAATGGAGTGGAGCACCTTCGTCCTGAGCGGCAGCGAAGGATCTGGATGAGGTGTGGGGCTCGACGCACCGGCAGGTTCGCATCTTTGTGGGGCGTTTAGAGCTGTCTCTGTTGCAGCGAGTGGTGCAAATAGGTCGCCCCGCCCACCAGGTCCCTCGCGCCTGCTCGGGACGAAGGGGTCTCTCACCCTCTAAACACCCATCTTCTCTGCGAACTCGATGTAGTTCGAAGCCGACGCGTCGATGCTGTCGTCGACGACCGTCTCCGCCTTCGCCGATCCAACCCCGAACTCATTCGGCCTTGCGATGAAGCCGGTACGCAGGCCGGCAGCTGCGCCGCCATGCAGGTCGTGAAGGTGCGCCGCCGTCATCATCACCTCGCCCGGCTCAAGCCCGAGCAGAGAGACGGCTGATAGATAAACCTTCGGGTCCGGCTTGTACGTGCCTGCGAGCTGTCCAGACAGCACAACGTCCCATGGCAGTCCGCCGTGCTTCGCCATGTTGACCAGCAGTCCCACGTTCCCGTTTGAGAGCGTCCCGATCACGTACTTCGACTTCAGCCTGGTCAAACCTTCCACCGCGTCCGGCCACGGATCCAGCCGGTGCCATGCGCGGTTCAGATGATCAGTCTCTTTGTCCGAAAGCCCGGTCATCCCGAACTTATCCAGCAGCAGATCGAGCCGCTCACGGTGCATCTCATCCGCCGTCATCCACGGCCGATCGCCCTCGCGCACGTCACGTGTGCCCTCCGAATACCCGGCACGCCACCTATCGGCGAACTCTTCCCAGTCCGCCTCGACACCGAGCCGGGCGCCCACCGCGGCTACTTCGCGAGTTATCGAACTTCGCCAGTCAACCACCGTGCCGAACACATCGAAAACCAGCGCCTTCACCGTCGATACGTCAAAGCTCATCTGAGACTCCGGGCTGTGATTCACACCATGAAAAGGTGTCGTCTGTCGCCGACGCGGTATTCTAGTCACTCTCAAGCGCAAACAATGACCCGGAGAGGGTTAACGGCCGAATGTCGCTCACCGCCGATCTGAAGAACAGGTACGCAACGCTCTGGAAGGCGGCGACCGAGCATCCGTTCATCAGCGAGCTGGGCGATGGCACGCTGCCCGCCGACAAGTTCCGGCGCTACTTCCTGCAGGACTACGTGTTCATCAACGACCTGGTGAAAGCGACCGGGATCGCCGTTTCGAAGGCGCCGAACCTTGCGCTGGCGCGGCCCGTCGAGAACTTCCTGCACGGCATTCTCGGCGCCGAAGACGCGCTATTCGTCGACACGTTCAAGACGCTGGACATCCCGGAGTCCGAGTATCGAACGGTCGAGCCTCTCCCGACGACCGCGGCGTTCGGCAACTTCCTGGTCAGGCTCGCCTACGAGGGCTCGTTCCGCGAGATCTGCTGCGTGATGTACGTCACGGAGGGCGTGTACCTGGAGTGGGGCGAGGCGCAACGTAGAGCCGGCGCAGACCCTGCCGCCGGTGGTGCTGACCTGGGCGAGTTCTACCAGGACTGGATCGACCTGCATACCAAAGAGGTTCTTGGCGACCTCGTGAGCTTCCTCGGCGAGGTTGTCGACGGGGCCTCTGAGGCTGAGACCGGGCGCCTGAATGCCGTGTTCGAACGGGCGCTGCGCTACGAGGTCGCGTTCTGGGAGATGTCCTACTCGGGCGAGCAGTGGCCGTGAGCGGCGACCGGCCGCCCAACGCTCTCACCATCGCAGGGTCTGACTCCGGCGGCGGCGCCGGCATCCAGGCTGATCTGAAGACTTTTGCGGCGTTCGGCGTCTTTGGCACTTCGGCGATCACCGCGGTCACGGCCCAGAACACGCAGTCCGTCACGTCCGTGCAGGAGATCGACCTCGACGTGATAGCGGCGCAGATCGACGCCGTGATCTCAGACATTCAGATCGATGTTGTAAAGACCGGGATGCTGTCGTCCGCTGCGATCGTCGGGCTGGTTGCAGACAAGGCGGAGGAGCACGGCTTTGAGAGGCTGGTTGTTGATCCCGTGATGGTGGCAGCATCAGGCGCGAGGCTGCTGCGCGAGGACGCGGTTGAGACGATCAGGAAGCGACTGCTGCCACTGGCGACGGTCGTAACGCCGAACGTCCCCGAGGCTGCGGTGCTGGCAGGCATGTCCGTGGCCGGCGAGTCCGAGATGCAAGAGGCGGCGCGCCGCATCCATGCGCTGGGACCGAAATACGTGGTCCTCAAGGGCGGACACCTCACCGGCTCGGACCATTCGGACGACCTGCTGTTCGACGGCCAGTCTTTCGAGACATTCACTGCCAAGCGCATCAACACAACAAGCAATCACGGCACCGGCTGCACATTTGCCTCGGCGGTGGCATCCGGGCTGGCACACGGTCGCGGCGTCTCACGCTCGGTCGCAGACGCCAAGGCGTACGTAACCGCCGCGATCGCGAACGCCTTTCCGGTCGGCCACGGTCATGGTCCTCTCAACCACTTCCACCACTGGTGGCGAGACTGACACGCGTCGTTCGGCAGCGTAGCCTGTTCGCGTTCACTGAGCTGAAAGGAGCCCGCTGTGAAGGTGCTTGCATGGCGCTTCGATCACGTTGGCGACTGCAACCGCTACGGCAACTGCGTCGATCACCCGTACTTCGAGCTGCCTGAACGTGAAGAGCTCGTCGACTACCCTGAAACTCTGCCGGCTGGCTGTGTTGGGCTGCAGTACGTTTCGCTCGAAACAGTATCCGGAGAAGGCGAAGCCGAAACTGAGTCACAGCAGGCGTTCCGCCAGCTACGTGAGCGCTCCGAAGTGTTGCGGGCGTCGGTCGGCGAGGCGCTTCACAGCATTCAGCGCAACCGCTTGCACGAAGTCGAGAAGATACTCGATGATGCGGTAACCGACTTCGACCGCGTTTGGAACTTCTCGTCTGCCGCCGAAACCGAATCTCGCTGACACCAGCCCCGAACGAAAGCCGCTCCGATGGCCCTCTACCTGACAGAAGCCGAAGTCACCGATCTGCTCACCATGGAGATCGCGCTTGAGTCGCTCGACGAAGTGTTCAGAGCTCGGTCAGAAGGCAAGGTCGGCAACATCCCGCGCTCTCGTCTGCCCATCGGCCGCGGCAGCTACAACCTCATGGGCGCGTCCTGGCCCGAGGCCGGGATTGTAGGCCACAAGTCGTACGCCGCGGGTGCGGGCGGCGCCAGCTTCCATGTCATGCTCTACGGCACCAACGGCGAAGGCCTGCTGGCCGTGATCGAGGCCAACCGCATGGGACAGGTGCGCACCGGCGCTGCATCGGGAATCGCCACCCGCTACATGGCCCGCGAAGACGCTTCAAGTGTCGGTGTGATCGGCTCCGGCTACCAGGCCGAGACACAGCTCGAAGCAGTCGCCGCGGTGCGTGAGATCAGCACTGCAAAGGTGTTCTCCCGCACCGAGGAGCGGCGGACGGCGTTCGCTGAAAAGATGTCGGCGCAACTGGAGATCGACGTCCAGCCTGCTGAGTCCGCGGCAGCTGCGGTGCGGGACGCAGACGTCGTGATCACTGTTACCAACGCCGCCGAGCCGGTGCTTCTAGGCGAGATGCTCGGCATGGGCGCTCACATCAACGCCGCTGGCGGCAACTCGTGGATGCGGCGCGAGTTGGACACCCACGCTGTGGCGATGAGTGACATCGTCGCAACCGATGACATCGACCAGGCGAAGATCGAGTGCGGCGAGCTCATGCGAGCGGCTGAGACCGGTCACTTCTCGTGGGAGCGACTTGTGCGGCTCGACCGCATCGTCAGCAAACTCCGCCGTGGCCGTGACAACGACGAACAGGTGACGTTGTTCGAGTCGCAGGGCGTAGCGTTCGAGGACATCGCCGTCTGCAACCGCCTGCTGCAGATGGCGAAAGAGCAGGGCGTCGGCGCCGAGTTGCCAGGTTAGCCGTATGAGCTTTGGACGGAAGCCGATCTCGCCGGCCGAAGTCGAGGCGTATCGAGACCGGGCGCAGGACGGCCCTTGTTTCGTCTGCGGCATCGTCGACGGCACCAACCCTTACGACCACCACATCATCTACCAGGATGAGAAGGCGCTGGCGTTTCTGACGATGGGGCAGGTCATGTACGGCTGGTCGCTGGTCTGCCCGCGTGCACATCGCGAACATGCGGTCTCCGACTTCACCGAGGCCGAGTACCTGGATCTGCAACGGCTCGTCTACGCAGTGGGCAACGCCATCACGAAGACGGTGCCGACAGATCGGCTTTACGTCCTGACGCTGGGAAGCCAGCAGGCGAACCGTCACGTCCACTGGCACATCACGGCACTGCCTCCGGGCGTTCCTTATGAGGAGCAGGAGTACAAGGCGCTGAGCCACGAAAACGGCCTGCTCGACATGTCGGAGGAAGACAAGGCGGGCCTGGCAAGACGGATCGCCGCGAACCTCGACTACTCTCCGCAATAAGACGCCGCGATGGTTCCGGGTTGCCGGGTTGATCGCTGCGGCGGTACTGTAGCGGCCTCACCCACTCCCAGCAGCACGGAGCCGCCTCACATGGCCCTCGACTTCCTCAAGTTCACAGACGAAAACTCGGTCCGCGTGCCTGCGCCAGACCTCCACAGGCAGGTCGTCGCCATCCTGCGCGGCGTCGGCACTCCGGAAGAGCACGCCGAGGTCACGGCGAAGATCCTCACTAAAGCGTCGCTGATGGCCGTCGACAGCCACGGCGTCGGCAACGCGGTCCGCTACTCGCGCAGCATCGAGTCAGGCGAGTACACCGTGCCGCAGACCGTCGAGACGATCTCCGAGTCCGACACCACGGCGCTGATCAGCTGCGGAAACGGGCTGGGCTTTGTGGCTGCACACCAGGCTATGGAGACGTCGATCGCCAAGGCGAAGAAGCACGGCACCGGCATGGTGACGGTGCGCGACGGCCACCACATCGGCATGGTCGGCTACTACCCGTTCATGGCGATCGAGGAGGACATGCTAGGCATGGCGATCACCAGCGCTTCACCTGCGATGCGGCCCGCGCTGGGAGCAGCGCCGAGGCTCGGCACCAACCCGATCGCGTTCGGCGCGCCGGCAGGCGAGGAGAAGCCGTTCCTGCTGGACATGGCGACCACGACGGTGGCGAGCGGCAAACTCGGGCTTGCGAAGCGACTGGGCGTGCCGATCCCGGAGGGCTGGGCAGTGACAGCCGAAGGCCAGCCGCTGGTCCACCCACCGGACGCCCGCGGAGATCACTGGTCGCAGAACCCGCTCGGCAATACCCGTGAGCAGGGAGCGCACAAGGGCTACGGGCTTGCGGTCATGGTGGATATCCTCGCCGGAGTGTTGTCCGGCGGCGGCTTCGGGTCGCAGCTTTCTGGCGGCGAGAACATGACTTGGACGATGGCAATCGATATCTCGAAGTTCCGGCCGCTCGAAGACTTCAAGTCGATGATGGACGACATGATCCGCACGCTGCACAACACGCCGGCCGAGCCTGGCGAGGACAGGGTGCTGGTGGCGGGCGACCCCGAGTGGGAGGCGGAGGCGGAGCGGTTGGACAAGGGCATTCCGATGCACCCGACTCAGTACGACGAGATGCGGTCGCGGGCGCAGGAGTTGGGCGTCGAACTGTTTATCTAGCCTGTCGTCGGGATCTCCCAGCGAACCGATTCTTGAACACCCGACCGCCAGGAGCGCGGACTTTCCATGACCTCCCAACCTCTCTACGGCTACTCGATCGAAAAAGATGTGATGGTCCCGATGCGGGACGGCGTGCGGCTGGCGACCGACATCTACCGCCCCGCCCACGGCGATGGCCGACCGCTCTCATCTCCTTCGCCGGTCTTGCTGGTCCGAACGTCCTACGACAAGTCGGCGCCTGAGTGGGACGACGTCTGGCCCTACTACACCCGCCGCGGCTACGCCTTCGCCGTCCAGGACCTGCGCAGCCGCTTCCGCTCTGAGGGCGACGGCCACTACTACCACACCTGCAACCCGTGGGAAGGCGTCGACGGCTACGACACGGTCGAGTGGCTGGCGGCGCAGGAGTGGTCGAACGGCAAGATCGGGACTCTCGGCTCGTCCCACCGCGCAATAGTTCAGACACAGCTCGCGCTCGAAAGGCCGCCGCACCTCGCCGCCATGTGGGTCGAGGCCGGACCGACGAACATCTACGCGCACGAGGCCCGAGAGGGCGGCGCGATGTCGCCACAGATGTTCGCCGCACTTCACCTCCACGCTCTCGACAGCCACGAGCTACGCGGCAACCCCGACGGCGCAAAGGTGATCCTTGACGCCATGCGCAACATGGGCGAGGAGTTCGGGAAGGTGCCGTGGAAGCCGGGTGAGACGGCGCTGCGGGTGACGCCGGACCTGGAGAAGACGCTGTTCGACTACTACTACCGCGGCGAGTACGACGAGTGGTGGAGCCAGGAGTGCTGCGACCAGGAGCCGTACTTCGACCGCCACGCCGACGTGCCGATCGTCGTTGCCGGCGGCTGGTACGACGCATTTGTCGGCGCCACCTGTAACTACTACGTCGAGATGAACCGCCGCAACACCTCGCCCGCGCGGCTGATCGTCGGCCCGTGGTGCCACGGTGGCATGCGGTCGGAAGCCAGCTGGCATGGCCAGGCGGATGTGGGCATCAACTCGGTCTGGACCAACGCCATCTACAACCCGGAGCGGCTGAAGTGGTTCGATCGCTGGCTGAAGGACGAGCCTCACCAGCCAGAGCTCGATCCGCCGGTGCGGCTATACGTGATGGGAACCGGCAGCGGAGGAAAGACGCAGCGCGGTCACCTCGACCACGGTGGCTACTGGCGAGACGAGAACGAGTGGCCGATTGCGAGAACGGGCACGCGCAGGCTCTACCTGCATGGCGACGGCGCCATGCTGGACGAGGCTCCGGCGGATGACGCGGCTCCTCTGGAGTACGTGTTCGACCCTGAAAACCCGGTGCCTTCAGTCGGAGGCACGCTGGTCGGAGCTTTCCGAGTTCTGGGTCCGGAGGAGGGTGGCCCACCCGAGGATTTCGTGCCGGACCACCTCGACCAGTGGGCGCTGGCGAGGGCGAACCTGGCCGAAGCTGTCCCGGCGGGTGGCTGGCACCAGGTTGAGGGGCCACAGTGGGCCGGCGCGAAGGAGCCGTATCAGCTGCTCTGCGACCGCGACGATGTCCTTGTGTTCAGGACAGAGCCGCTCGAGAAGGATACCGAGATCACCGGCGAGATCGAGGTCTCGCTGTGGGTTAGCTCAGACGCTACCGACACCGACTTCACGGTGAAGATCGTCGACGAGCAGCCGCCTTCCGGCGACTGGCCCGAAGGCTTCCATCTGAACCTCGTCGACACGGTCCTGCGCATGCGCTACCGGGATTCGTGGCGTGAGGAGAAGCTGATGACGCCGGGCGAGGTCTACCCGATCACGATCAAGCTGTGGCCGATCTCGAACGTCTTCAAGGCCGGGCACCGGATTCGGCTCGACGTTTCCTCATCGAACTACCCGCGGCTGGATGTGAACCCGAACACCGGCGAGCCGATGGGCAGGCACACGCACATACGCAAGGCGCGTAACACGGTCTACGTCGATGCCGAACGGCCTTCGAGCGTCACGCTGCCGGTGATCAAGTAGACGTTCGGGCTGTGGCGGCGTCCGGTAGTTGAAGCCGCGCCGCGTTTAGACCCGCGGAACCTCTACTCGCAGCCCAGCGCTGTCTTGAGCGAAGCCAGGTTCCTGCGCATCACCGTGAAGTACGTGTCGCCGGCGTCCACCTGTTCCGGCGTCAGCGACTCCAGCGGGTGCAGCGGCAGGATCTCGGCGCTGGTCTCGCTCGCAACCGTCTCGGCGAGGTCGTCGCTCAGTATCGGCTCCTGCAGTATGTGCGAGATCGAGAGCCGCTCCATCTCCTCGATGATTTCCGCAACGCGCCGCGGGGTCGACTCGAACTCGGCGGACAGGTCTGCGAGCCCGATCTGCTCCAGCCCGTAACGTTCGGCCAGGTGCCCGTACGCCTCGTGCGATACGACCATGTGGTCGAGAGTGCAGGACCCGAGGGCGGCGCCGAACTCGCGGTCAAGGTCGAGTAGCTCGGCCACCAGCGCG
>JANQEF010000258.1 GCA_028278465.1 Dehalococcoidia bacterium
GCTCTTTGCGCTCGACCCCGAGGCTCAGCAGCCTGTGTGGCCGGTCGGATAGCGCGGCCGAAACTTCGGACGCCGACGTCCCCGCAAGGCACGGCTCCACCAGCACGAACTCCGTTGCGGCAAAGCTGCGCAGAGTCTCGCTATCGAACGGTCGCACTGTCGTCGCGTACAACACCGTCACGTCCATACCGCCGACCGCGTCCAGCACCGGGTCGAGCTTTGACCCGACCGCGATCATCACCGGCGCAGAGTCTGATCCCTGCCTCTCCGCCGCCATCCGTCCCGGCGAAACCGCACGGGCCACACCGTTCGACTCCTCCGAGAGTCGCACATACGTCGAGTCGTCGCCTTCCACCGCGGCGCCGATCAGCGTCTCCGCCTCGTCTGCATGCCCCGGCACGAAGATCCGCATTTCGGGCAGCGTCGCCATCAGCGCCACGTCCTCCGGGGCCTGGTGCGTGCGGCCGCTCACCGTCGAGTCGTACGATGCGCCGACAGATACGAAGACGCCTTTCACGCCCTGGTGTCCGAAGTCCAGCTTGATCTGCTCGAACGGCCGCTCAACGAGGAACGGGGCGTAGGTGTGGATGATCGGCAGCAGCCCTTCCTTCGCCAGCCCGGCGGCGAAGCTGACCTGCAGCTGCTCACGGATGCCGACGTTGAGTATGCGATCAGGATGCCGGTCCAGCACGCCCGCGTCCCGGAACTGCGAAACGCCGATGTCTGCCAGGACCACCGCGGCATCTTCGCGATCGGTCAGCAACCGGTCAGCGGCGGCGATGAAGCTGTCTCGCATCGATGCGGTGCTCATGTCACTTGTCCTCGACACGCGCCACGACAACGTGCGGCCGGTCCGGGTGGGGCTGCGTCAGGCCAGACTTGACGTCCTCGTGGTCCCGGCCGTCGACGTCAGCGCTGGACCAGCCCTCGACATCGAATCGGGCTGCGATGCCGCCGGGCCAGCCATGAGTGGAAGACCGATTGTCCATCACGATTGCGGTCAGGTTGCTGAGCTGCATTCGCCCTGCCAGCGCGATCGCCTCGTGGTTGCTGCCTTCGTCGAGCTCTGCGTCGCCAACCAGGCAGAAGACCCGCGGCTTTTCGAGGCCTTTCAGGCGCAGCGCGGCCGCAACGCCGGTGGCGATGGGCAGACCGTGGCCGAGCGAGCCGCTGGCGATCTCGACGCCAAGTACGAGGCTGGCGTCCGGGTGATAGCCGAGCGGCGAGTCGAAGTTGCCGAAGTCCGGGAGCTGCTCGACCGGGATGAAGCCCTTTGCCGCGAGCACCGCGTAGTAGGCCATCGGGCCGTGGCCCTTCGACAGCAGGAAGCGGTCGCGCTCAGCGTCTTCGGCGGTCTCCGGAGTCACTTTGAGAACAGAATCGTACAGTGTCCAGATCACATCGAGCGTCGATGTTGCGCTGGTCGAGTGCTTCTCATCGCCGGTCATCAGCGTCATCAGCCGCTCGAGGTCGGCGTAGGCGTAGTCTCCGGCCGCTGTGCTGTTCGTGGAGATGGACATCGGTGGTTGTCAGAGGTTTTGGAGAGTTCTGGTGTTGGCCGCTGCCAACCATACAAGTTAAAGTTAACTTTAAGTCAAGTATCACGTGCTAAAGCGGCCAGAAAGACCCTCCATGGCGCTACCTGAACAGCTGACGATTGGCGAAGTGGCCGCCCGGGCGGTGATCGCTAAATCCGCGCTGCGCTTCTACGAATCGGTCGGTCTGATCGGGTCGGAGCGCACCGCCGGCAACCAGCGCCGCTACCACCGGTCGGTGCTGCGTAGAGTGGCGGTCATCAAGGCGGCGCAGGCGATGGGCATCTCGCTCGACGAAGTCCGCCGCTCGCTTGACCGGCTGCCGGACCAGCGCACGCCGTCACGCCAGGACTGGGAGCGACTCTCGGCGGCATGGAAGACGAGTCTTGACGAGCGGATCTCGCGGCTGGAACGACTGCGGGACGACCTGGCCGGCTGCATCGGCTGCGGCTGCCTCTCGATCGACCGCTGCCGCTTGTTCAATCCTGACGACGAGCTGGCGGTGCGTCTCGAAGGCGGCAGCAAGCTGGAGTCGGAACCGGCCGGCTGAACGAGCGACCGGCCCTTTACCACGCTTTTCGTACTTTGTCAAGTCTTGCCGGTTGACTTTCGTAACGTTTAGCCTCAACATGTCTGTATCCGGCCTCGGAAGTTCATGTCCGTGAACGTCATTCGCGCCGGAGATTCGATGTCTTACGCATAGCGACGGTTTTGTAAGGACGGCTTACGGAACTGCTCGTTCAACGCGGCCAAAATTGCATGGCCGAACAGGGAGCAGCCGACCATGACGCTACTTGAACGGATGTTTAGTGTCGTGCCTGAGACCGAGAGCCCGGCGGACAGCGTTCCTGAGACGGCGCTGCGGGTGATCGAAAGCGGCGCCGACTACGGCCGCTTTGCGCTCGAGGCGCTCACGCGCGGCAAGGGCACGACGATCGGTAACTCCCTGCGACGAACGCTGCTGGGCGCCATGCCTGGCTACGCGGTGACCTGGGTGCGGATCAACAGAGCGGCGCATGAGTACGCGACGCTGGACGGAATGCGCGAGGACGTCTCTGAGCTGCTTCTCAACCTGAAGGGCGTGCGGATCCGCTCGCTGGCCGACCGCGAGGGGCGCCTGCGCATCGAGGCAGAAGGTCTCGGCCAGGTCCGCGCCGGCGACATCCTCGCCACTTCAGACTTCAAGATAGTCAACCCCGAACACCACCTGGCCACGCTCGACTCACAGAGCAGCCAGCTATCGGTCGAGATGAACGTCGAACAGGGCTTCGGCTACCAGCCGGCGCGCGACATCGACTCGCTGCCGGCCGGCACGCTGGCGATCGACGCCGTGTTCACGCCGGTGAGGAAGGTGAACTTCTCGGTGGAGCCGATGCGGGCCGGGTCACATGACGACCTGGAGCGCCTGGTCGTGGAGGTGTGGACCGACGAGACGGTCGCTCCGCTGGACGTGCTGCGGTCGGCGGCGGACCAGCTGATGCAGGACATCCACCTGGTTGCAACCGCATCTACAGAGAAGAAGACCTCCGGACCTGTGATCCGAGGCGTCGCTCCCGAGAAACTGAACATGCGGGTCGAGGACCTTGGCCTGCGAGCGGGTGTGCGCAACTCGCTGCGGAGAGCGGGGCTCAACAGGGTGGTCGAGGTGCTGCTGACCCCTGATTCTGAGCTGATGAAGATACGGAACTTCGGCAAGACCTCGCTGGCGCATCTCAAGGAACGGTTCGCAGAGCTTGGCATCGTTCCGGAGGATGTAGAGGTCGAGATGCCGGATAGAATTGACTGCATGTCGTTCGAGCCGTATCCCGGGGGCTGATCATGAGCCAGCTGATTCGATTGGCGACACCGGTCGACGGCGCTGCGTGCGCCGCCATCTACGATCCTGTTGTGCGCGACTCCGCCATCTCGTTCGAGACGGACCCGCCGACAGCTGAAGACATGGCGGCGCGCATCGCGGACTACTCGAAGGTCGCGCCGTGGCTCGTTTACGAGGAGGAATCGAGCATACTCGGCTATGCCTACGGCTCGAAGTTCAGGCCGAGAGAGGCGTACCGCTGGTGCGCCGAGGCATCAACGTACCTGGCGCCTGAAGCGCAGGGCCGCGGCATCGGCACAAGGATGGCACAGCTGCTCATAGAGCTGCTCAGGCTGCAGGGCTTTCAGTCGGTTTACTCGGTGATAGCGCTGCCGAACCCGGCGTCAGAACGGCTGTCGAAGAAGCTGGGCATGAAGCGGGTCGGTGTGCTGCCAAAGGCCGGGTTCAAGCTGGGCGAATGGCATGACGTGGCGCAGTGGCACATGGAGCTCAACCCGGCGACAGCGAATCCGCCTGAACCGAAGTCGCCCGTCGAGTGCGATGCGATGCCTGAATGGCAGGCGCTCCTGGACGCAGCCAATAGCGCCTAGGCCGGCAGGTTCTTGATGTCTGGCGGTTCGATATCGCCGTGAGGCTCGAAGCCAAGCGCCTTGCCGTAGAAGTACAGCTCCGCCTCCAGCGACCGCTCGATGTTCTCCGACTTGCGGAAGCCGTGCTGCTCGCCCTCGAACGGCACGTAGGCATGCATGATGCCGTTGCGCTCCAGCGCCTCCACCATGATCTCGGCCTGCGAAGGCGGCACGATCTTGTCCTCCAGTCCCTGGAAGATGATCATCGGCGCGCTCAGCCGCTCTGTGAAGTTGATCGCCGAGCGGTCGTGGTAGCGCTGCTTCTGCTCGGGATAAGGCCCGATCAGCGAGTCGAGGTAACGTGACTCGTACTTGTGCGTGTCGCCGAGGAACACCGTGAGGTCTGCGATGCCGTAGTAGGCGGCGCCTGCTGCGAATACGCTGTGGAAGGTGAGCGCGTTGATGGTCGTGTAGCCGCCCGCGCTGCCGCCACGGATCACGGTGCGGTTGCGGTCGGCGAGGTCCTGGTTCGCAAGGTAGTCGGCGGCCGCGATGCAGTCGTCGGAGTCATAGACGCCCCATCTTTCGCGCAGCGCATTGCGGTACTGGCGACCGTAACCTGTCGAGCCTCGGTAGTTGACGTCGACTACGGCGATGCCGCGACTGGTCCAGTACTGCGTCATCAGGCTCAGCGAAGCGCTGGTGGCGCTGGTCGGGCCGCCGTGGCAGATCACCATGAGCGGCGGCAGTTCACCGGGATCACCTGCGAAGTCGGCGTTCTGCGGCGCGTAGTAGAAGCCATGCGCAGTGCCGTTCTCGGTCGTCGGGTAGGAGATCGGCTGCGGCACCGAGATGTATGCCGGATCGACCTCAGTGGTCGAGCTCTGTTTGATCACCTCGGTGGCGCCGGAATCGAGGTCGAGGCGCACGAGCTCCTGCTGGCGTGTCGGGCTGGCGCCGATGAAGTAGACCGAGTCGCCGGCGTTGGTGACGTACGAGATGTCCGAGTAGGGCAGGGCGGTCTCGCCGGTGCGGCCGCCGTTCGGGCCGACCTTCACCAGCTCTCCGGCCGCGCCGTCCGACCTGCGTACCAGCGCCGAGCCGTCTTCGCGCATGCAGTAGGTCGAAAAGCGGAACATCCAAGACGGCCCGCCGGCGTCGAACTCCTCGGCGAGCAGGTTTTCGGCCGCGCCGCTGCGCCACGAGTGCAGGTTCCACCAGCCAGTGCGGTCCGAAACAAAGTGCAGTAGCCCGCCCGGGCTCCACTCCAGCTGGATGACGCTCTCGTCAGTCCCGCCCGCGATCTGCGCTTCGAAGGCTATCGAGCCGTCCTCTTTGAAGGTGGCGGACCACAGTTCGGTGCCGTCCCACGGCATGTTCGGGTGGTTCCAGGAGGTCCAGGCGATGGCGTCGCCTGTCGGCGAGATGCGAGGCGATGAATAGAAGCCTTTGCCTGAGACGATGACCTGCGGTTCGGAGCTGCCATCGGTCGGTATGACGACCAGTTCGTTGTCAGCTTCGCGTTCCTCGAAGTGGCGCTCGCGGATGGCGACGATGAAGCGGCCATCAGGCGAGATGTCGAGGTCGGCGTAACGGTCGCCGCGCTCTATTGCAGGCTCGGGCGTGATCGGCTCAGGCTTTTCTTGCCCGGGCGATGTGCGATACACGCGCTGGTCATCCCAGTTCGTGAAGTAGATCGTGCCATCGTGGACTGCGTATGAGCCGCCGCCGTACTCATGCACCGCGTTCCGGGCGTTGAAGCCTTCAGGGATCGCATCCGACACGCCACCGTCCGGCGCTCGCCGAACGATCACGTAGCGCCCGCCTTCGGAAGCTCGTCCTTCGAGCCAGTAGAGGTCTTCTCCGTCGATCCACGGCTCGCTCAGCCTCACCGAGCCGGCGGTGATCAGGTCGGGCGTGATCGGGGATTTCCAGGAGCCGTACGGAGCGATGGTTTTCTCTGGCATTTTTTGTTCGTTGGTACGTTGGTGGGTTCAGGTAAGGGACGCGGTGGACAGTTCGGTCTCAGGTCGTGGCGCAAGACCGCCAACAGTCTAACGCGCAAACCGCCCGCCGAATGAACCGGCGGGCGGCTGACACTAACTGGATCTGTGTTTACTGGGCCGTGAAGGAACCGTGGTTCTCGCCGTTCACTATCAGGTTGTAGACTTCGCCGGACACGAACTCAGCGGATCCGAGCCTGACGTTGTGCGTCGTCTCGTTGTAGACAGCCAGACACAGCACAACGGAAAGGTCGGCCGGCTGCGTGTTCAGCACTGTGACCAGCACGTCGTTGCCGCCGAATCTTACTGTCGCACCGGCGTCGTGGTCGCAGCCGCTCGGCTGGGCCGATGTGATCTCGACGAAGTACTGCGGCGGGAACGACTCGGCGATCACCACACCACCGACCTTAACGATCGGCGCCGGGACCTCCACCTCGTCCGGGCCGCCGGGCAGAGGCTGCGGGTCTGACGGTTCGATCGGAGTTGCGCCCGGACCAGCGAACTTCGGACCTGCTCCCGCGTCCAGCGCGGCCACCACATCCTCGTTCACGCCGACGTACAGCACGATCGAGTTGCCTGCCAGGTAGAAGTGCGGCGTTGAGATCCAGCTGAAGTTCACGATCACGTCGTCGGTCGTCCTGATCTCGAAGCCGGTGAGCGAAACGCCGGAAGCGGCCTTCAGCGCTCCATCGCCGGGTCCGAACGAGTAGACGTCGACCCGCTCGCCGTTGACCGTAAGCACCTGCGATGGGACACCGAACACCTTCCCACCCTGGTCACCGCTCATCTCGACATCAACACCGGCGGCAAGCAGCCCAATCAGCAGTGCGTCGAGGTCCGAGATGATCGGGTTGACTATCGGGCCGTCAACCGGCTCGTCGGGGTTGGCGCAGCGGACGTTAGGCGCAGTCACCTGGAACCTGAGCGACTCCTCTTCTCCGTAGCTCTGCCAGCGGACCGTGTAGACCTCGCAGACGTCCAGGTTGCCGGCTGCGGACCCGAGCGGGACCGTGTTCTCGATGATGCCGTAGATGGCCGTGCACGCGATGGGCTCGTCAGGAGCAGGCACGCGGTTCAATACCGTCAGTGTCAGTTCGAGCTCGCCAGTCTGATTGACGGTGATGTCGTGGAAGGTGGCGCATCCGCTTGGCAGGCCGGACGTGACCCTCAGCAGGAAGAAGCCCGGGTTGTCCGGGTCCTCGATCACCTCCACCGACTCGATCGGCGCGGGTTCGACAACGGTCCTGTAGCCCGGATCGTCGCTCGGGTCCACAGGCGATGTGTCGCCCGCGAATTCGTCGCCAAGGTTGTCACGCAGCAGGTTGATCACATCGCCATCGCCGCCGGTGTAGACGACGATCACGTTGCCCTGCTTGAAGTAGTGCGGCGGGTTCAGGAAGTCGATGGCGATCGGAGGCCCATCGCCACTCGTGATGATCGAGCCATCGGCAGAGACGGTGATCGCGGCCGCATCGGCGTCGGAAGCGGTGGCGAATTCGTAGATGTCCACCTGCTCGCCATTCACCAGCGTGTTGATCACCGGGTTGTCGAAGATCCCGCTCTGCTCCCCGCCGGCGTTCGCGACTACTGCGCCATCGGCGGTCAACGCCTGCCGAACTGCGTCGTAGCCTGACTGCTGGGATGATGGCGGAGGTGTCGGGTCGCCTATGTTGCCGTCGGCGCCGTTGCCTCCGTCAGCTGGAGCGCCGTCGCTGTCAGTGCCGCATGCGATGGCGGCTATCGAGAGAGCGCCGCCGACGGCCAGTGCAGTGACCGCTTTTCTTCTGAACAGGTTCGGGATCATCTTCATTGCCTCGACCGGTGACCAGTTCCGGCCACCAGTAGTTTTACGTTCCTCGGTCTCGTTGCAGTTGCGAAGTCCGCCGCGATTTCGTGCGATTCCTGCTCGCGGCTTCGTAGATAAAGACGATGCAGCGTCGAGTTTTGTTCCGTGGTTGGCGGTCGTAATTCTTAGAGTTCGGTCGCGGTCATAGAATCGCGATCATGAACCTCTCCGAGATCGATCTGTCCGACTACCCGGACCTGGCGCGGCCTTATCGCTGGAAGTGGGGTCCGATCGACGCGCAGTTCGAGTTGCTCGGCGAGATGCCGGAGGACAGACTGATCTCGAACGTGCGCATAGTGCCGTTCTCGGGTGATGAGTTGCTGGTGCTGAAGATGGCAGATGGCGAGTGGGATCACCCGGGCGGAACCTGCGAGCCGGACGAGCCGTTCAAGGAGACGGCACGACGGGAGCTGATGGAGGAGGCGGGCGCAAGATTGATCCGGCTGGAGCCGTTCGGGTTGATCAGGTGCCATTCGCTGCGGGAGAAGCCGTACCGGCCGCACATGGCTCATCCGGACTTCTTTCACGTCGTGGTGACTGCGGAGGTGGAGCAGGCGGGCGAGCCGACGAACCCGGAGGACGAGCTGGCGACGCTTGAGGTCCATGCCGTCTCGCTTGATGAGGCGGTTGCGCGCTTCCGCACTCGCGAAGAGGGAGGTAAGTGGATGGCCGACATGTACCGGCTGGGCGCACGCGTGCGGGAGATGCGGCGAGGACGGTGAATGGCGCTAAAGTCGGGCCGGCCGCTCGCCCCAGCGCCTGCCCCTGAACTCAAGT
>JANQEF010000300.1 GCA_028278465.1 Dehalococcoidia bacterium
CTGTCGACGCGCTCCAGCCAGCCCTCGCCGTAGCCAGGGCCGTCGTTTCGTCTCCAGCGTCGGTCCATCACCGGGCACCCCCGGGAGAGATGCCCGCAGCCGCGGCGTCCAGCTCCTCGTCAGTCACCCTG
The DNA here is from genome assembly GCA_028278465.1 of Dehalococcoidia bacterium. Taxonomy (GTDB): domain Bacteria; phylum Chloroflexota; class Dehalococcoidia; order Lucifugimonadales; family Lucifugimonadaceae; genus JAJCYX01. The sequence goes on from JANQEF010000300.1 coordinate 132, forward strand.
CGAGAGAGCTCTATCTGCTCCTCCTCGGTCAGGAGAGACGGGTCGACTGGCCGGTTGAAGACGATCGCCCTGATGACTGCAGCGAAGTCGCCCTCCTCCTGCGGCGAGACGAGCGAGTTCTGAATCTCGAGCGCCTCAACCGCATCGCCTTCCAGCAGCGCCATGAAGCTCTCTATAGCCGCGATCTCGCCAGAGACGCGCAGGATGAACGGCGTGACGTCGTACGCCTCGGCGCCCACCGGCACGATGGTGTTGGCAGATGTGGACATCGACTGGATGGTGAGGCCGGTGCTGTTGGCGGTCGCAATCAACTGCTCGATCAGCGTCGAGTCTTCGAGCTCCAGGATCTGGGCATCGTTGGCGGCACGCAGAGCGGCGGTCCACGACCTCAACCCCTGCTCGATGTCGTCCGTTCTCGGCTCAGGCAGCGCCAGCACGGCCTCCTGCGCGTTGATGCGACCCTGCAGCGCCGTGTGGTCCTGGTACGCCTGCATGTAGATCAGTCCAAACGGCAGGTACGCCGCGAGGAACAGGAGCAGGAGCACCCAACGGTTCTTGAGACGGTCCAGGAGCGGGCGCAGCTGGCGAGTGAGGTTCTCCCGCAGGCCGGGTTCCAGGGCGTCGTCATCTGTGTTGAGCGGTGTCGGAGCCGGAGGTCTACCGATCGCGTTCGCAACCATGGTCTGGCCTAGAACTCCTTCCAGGAGAGCACTTCAACGCCGTTCTCTGAGATGGTGCCGATCACCTCGATGGTCGTGCCTTCGTGCACAACGGTGATCGTGAAGCCCTGGTAAACCTCGACGGGCGCGGTCTCTCCGGATGTAGAGGTCGATAGCTCCAGCAACGCCCAGATGCCGCCAGGCTGCTCGGATATGTAGCCAGAAGCCCTGGAGTAGTAGGTTCCCGGCTCCAGAGTAGCCTGCATCTGGTACGTCAGATCAACGCTGGAACCAGGGGTGATCGTGGTTGGCGTCAAGTTCCATTGATAGCGCGCGCGTGAGTCGAGCGTCACGAATTCCGAGAAGAAGGTGAACAGCCAGCCGGACGACGTTATCGAGGGGTCAGAGACGCTGACGCTCTCCAGCTCAGACGTGCCGAACTGGTAGGCGAAGTCCTGGTCCATCCACGCCCGCACCCACTCCAGCGTGATATCTGAACTGCCCTGGTTGGTAGCGCGAATCGTGTAGTCGTACGTCACCGCGCCGCCGGCAGAGACGACGCCCGGCGTTACGAACTGCTCGATCTTGAGATCGTTGTTGTTCTGGAACCGGATCCTGGCGCTGTTCGGAGCGAAGAACTCGCCCTCGCCGTCGATGCGCACCGATCCGCCCGAGAAATGGGAGCCGCTGCCGCGGTTGTCCTGGGCCGTGAACGATATCTGCACCTCGCCGCCGAATGGCTCGATCTGCACATACGGGAAGAGGTCCCACTGAAACTTCGCCCACTCGAGCCCGAAGAACGATCCGCCGGTCCGCACCGGATCGGCCGTCGTGGCTCCCGAAGTAGTGCCGGAGACCGTGTCGGGGGCGAAGAACCACTTCGGGTCGATGACGAGCCGCGTGATGTCGTGCGGCACGATGTCGTTGTTCGTGACGGTCAGCGTGTAGACGAACTGGACGTCTGTGTTGGTCGGCACAACGGCAGGTGCGACCTCCAACGCCACCTCGAAGCGGTCTGCGCCCGTCGGCGGGTTATCGAGGGTCGCGATGTCGACGTTCGCCTGGGTCGTGCCGCCGCAGGCGGGATGCGTGTAGGAGATGGTGGGCGGCGACCCGCTCATGCCGGTCCACACCGTCGGGTCGTTCTCAAGACGCCACATCGCGTGCTCAACCGCACAGGACGCGCCGGAGTCAGAGACGGGCGAGGTCTCGGCCGCGTTCAGCGAGCCGACGATTCGGTTGAGGACCGGGACGGCGGCGGCGCTGGCACCGAAGAGGCCGATCGTGGCAAGCGAGATGACGGCGTAGCCGCCCTGGCGACGGATGCTGTCAGTACTTTGCCCGATCCTGAAGAGACGGCTGATCCGCTTCGCGAGCATCTTCATTATCCGCCTCCCAGTGCGATGTTCAGGTCCACCTGCTGCGCCCTGTCAGGCGCGTCCGGCGGCACGAGCTGATAGCTGACAGTGATCAGGCTGCCGCTCCTGACGAACGACAGGTTGTTGACGTAGTTGCCGATGTTCTGGGCGCCGCTTCCGCAGTCCCTGGTCATGTTGTTGTTCACATTGCTGCTGAAGGTGCAGCTGACGGTTCCGCCGTCATCCCAGGTGAACGTGGCGCTGCTCACCGCCGAACCGAGATCGACGAGATCGGTGGACTCGGCGCGATGAACGTCACGCACCAGCCAGCGAGTGGTCTTGGCGGTCTCAACTGCGACATCCGCCACTGCGCCGGTCTCAACGCGGGTCCGGATGCCGAGGAAGGTGCTGCCGGATATGAGGCCGGCGAGTGACGCCATGAAGCCGACGGAGATCATGATCTCCATCAGCGAGAAGCCACGCTGCTTTCGCTTCGTGGCCTCTCGGCTTGACCTGTTTTTGACAATAAATCTCATGGCGCTCAGCGGTCGATCTTGACGAAGGTCTTTTCCTGGACCACCTGACCCTGGTAGGTGACCTGGACTGTGACGTTCTGGATGCTGGAGTTGCCGCCCGGATAGGCGGAGGTGGTGTTGGAGACTGCATAGCCGGTGGGCGTCGTGACAGATGTGTAGGAGCTGCCGGTCGTCACATACGGCAGCGTGCGGATGAGCTCGATCTGCGAGACGGCGATCACCGCGCCCTGCGTCGTCTCAGACACCTCGTTCGAGGCGACGGAGGCGGTCGAGAGCGCGACGAGCCCGGCGAGCACTGTGGTGCTGATCACGGCGATGCCGACCAGCGTCTCGATCAGGATCACGCCGCCCTGGCGCAGCCTGCCGCGCGGAGCTCTCTTTCGCCGAACTGTGGTGCCAGCCGCCATCCGGTCTCCCTCCGGGAGTTGCGTTCCATACCCGTAAACATGATCTCGCCGGGTCAGGTTGCCCACAGGCTTGCGAAGGTGTGCCGAGGGTGTGTCATGTAGGAGCGAGCAAGTGGGCTTTGCAGGAGTGATCTGCGGGCAGGACGGGTGAGAGGTGGCGAGGCGCCGGACGCACCCGCGCTTTTCGGCGAGGCGCGACGGGCCGACGCGCGGTGTTCCAAGGCATGAAGCGCAGGTGTGGAAATGGTGTGGTTAGGGGTTGGCTTGCGTGCGGAGGTGTGTCAGCACCTTCGTCCTGAGCGGCAGCGAAGGACCTGGGGTTGTGTGAGGCTCGAGATCCCGTGAAGCTCACTCTCTAACGAGGTATGCCGGCTGTCCGCTGATTCAGAGAGAACTGCAGGTAGATCGCCCCACTCACCGGGTCCCTCGCGCCCGCTCGGGACGACAGCAGATCCTCCCTCCCAGCTTGGGAGGGAGTTAGAGGGAGGGTCATTGGTGACACCGCGACTGCCTTCGTCCTGAACGGCAGTGAAGGATCCGGATGAGGGGCTGGGCACAACGTGCCGCCAGGCTCACTCTCCGACGGCGCGTGCCTGGTGACCGCTGATTCAGAGACGACTGCGGATGGATCGCCCCACCCACCGGGTCCCTCGCGCCCGCTCGGGACGACGCGCACCTCGCTACGGCGCGCACCCTTCGACGAGCTCAGGGTGGTAGGGCTGTGCCTGCGTTAGTCCTGGAGGGCGCCCAGTGCCGAGTACATCGGCATGATGACCGATAGGGCGACGAAGCCGACTACCAGGGCCACCAGCACAGTGGATAACGGCTCGATCAGCCCCACCATGCTCTTCACCTTCTCCCGGGCGTCGTTCTGGTAGAACTCCGACATCCGCTTCAGGTTGGCGTCGAGCGTTCCGGTGTCCTCGGCCACCTTGAGCGTCTGGATGAAGGTCGTCGGGAAGATCTCCGCCTCCTCCAGCGGGCCCGCAAGCCCCTCACCGGCGATCAGTCCACGCCGGGCATCGCTCAGCGCGTCGCGAATGATGTCGTTACCGACCGTCTCGCGGGCCACGTCCAGCGCATCCGGCACCGGCATGCCGACCTCCGTCAGCGCGGCCAGCGCGCCGGAGGCCCGTGCCAGGTCGCTGGAGACCACGACGCCGCTGAACATCGGCACGTCGAGCATCAACTTGTGCATCAGGTGCCGGCCCTTCGCCGTGCTCCTGAACTTCACTACGCCGGCGACGATCACCAGCAGTGTGCCGAAGATGAACAGCGGGTAGGAGCGCAGAAACTCGGAGAACGCGATGAGGATCCTGGTCGGGACCGGCAGTTCGGTCTCCAGGTTTTCGAACAGCGAGATCATCTGTGGCAGCGATACTGTGAGCAGCAGTATCACGACGCCGATACCGACCGTCAGGATCATGATCGGGTAGATCAGCGCCCGCTTCGCCTGCGCGATGGCCGAGGCGGCGGTGTCCATGAAGTCCGCGGCCTGCCTGAGCGATGTCGAGAGCGGCGCGCCGCGGTCTGCGGATGAGACGGTCCTGACGTAGATCTTCGGGAAGACGTCTGGGTGCTTCGCCATCGACTCGGCGATCGTAAGGCCCGAGTTGAGGTCGTCCGCCATCTGCAGGATGGCGGCGCCGAGCATGGTGTTCTTGCGCTGGTCGCCGAGCATGGTGAGCGCCGGGCCCATGCCGATACCCGAGTCGAGCAGCGTCGCGAGCTCACGCGTGAAGGCGACGACCTCCGTCTTCTTCGGCTTCTTCTTCGAGAAGATGTCGGAGTCGTTAAGCCGCCGCCAGAACGACTTCCTGGCCTGTGGCTTGCGCCGCCTGCGCCTGCGGACGGCGCCGGCGGGACGGCGGCGTGCTGACGAGGTGGTCATAGCGAATATACGCTCCGCATGACCTCTGTTGGGGAGGTGATGCCCTTCTGCACCTTCTCGTTACCGTCCTCACGCATCGAACGGAACCCGCTCGCACGGGCCGTCTCCAGCAGCTTGGCGTTGTCGGTCTCGACGAGGATCTGCTGACGGAACTCCTCGCTC
>JANQEF010000303.1 GCA_028278465.1 Dehalococcoidia bacterium
GAGCGAGGAGTTCCGTCAGCAGATCCTCGTCGAGACCGACAACGCCAAGCTGCTGGAGACGGCCCGTGCGAGCGGGTTCCGTTCGATGCGTGAGGACGGCAACGAGAAGGTGCAGAAGGGCATCACCTCCCCAACAGAGGTCATGCGGAGCGTATATTCGCTCTAGGCGGGTGGTTGAGGAGAACTTCGAAGCCGCCTATGACGATGCAGAAACCCAACATCTATGACCTGCTTGGCGTTGGACCAGACGCCTCAGCGATGGAGATAGAACACGCCATCCGGCAGGCGGAACAGCGGTGGGATCCCGGCTCCAACAGCTCGCCGCTGGCGCAGGAGATCATGGACTTCCTCGTCCAGGCTCGCCAGGTTCTCACGGACACGGAATCCCGCTCGACCTACGACTTGAGCCTGCAAGGGCAGCGGGACTTTGCTTCCGGTCAGAAGCCTGCCGCGAAGCCGAAACGCTCACCGCGCCCACGCCCGGAGCGCGACCCGGCCAGCGCCAACCTCACCTGGCAGGACACGATTGACGACGCCTCCTGACGTACTCAGGAATCCCGAATAGCTGTCACCTCACGCATCTCTCGATCGGGTAGATTTGATCGTCGATGGGAAGCGGGTCCGCCACGACCGCGGCCCGCGCTTCAGGTCCGCCTCGCCGGTTCGAGGACTCAAAGGTGCAGCACCAAACCGAACAGGAGCTACTCGAACGACTTCGCGACTGGGATGAGCAGTCGCTGGAAGCGCTCGGTTTGCTGGCCATCGCAGGGGAGCTTGCGGACCGCACACTGCTGATCCACGCAGGTCCCGGCATCGATCCGGTCCGCGCCATGGACGCGCTGCAGAGAGCGGTCGACCTGGGTATCGTGGCCGAGCGCGACTCCGGCGGCGTCCGCTTCACCAGTGAAGCGATCCGAGACGCCGTGGAGAGCCTCTTCACAGCGAAGCAGGTCACGTCGCTGCACCTCGCCGTCGCACAGTCAATCGAGCGCAGGGACGGCGGTCCTAACGCCGACAACCTGGTTCACCTGGCCAGCCACCACACGAAGGCCGTTCCGCTCGTGCCGCCCGAACAGGCGGCGAAGTCGTGCCTCGCGGCGGGCGAACTGCTCTACGGACGCAACGACTACGAGGCGGCGCAGATCGTGCTCAAGAGCGGCCTGGCGTTGACCGGGCGTTCAGAGCCGTCACGGCTGAAGGCGGACCTGCTGACGGCTCTCGGCAAGGCGCAGCTGGCGACCACCGAGGTGCTCGAAGTCGACCCGGCGCTGGCCACGCTCGAAGCAGCTATCGACGCCTACGCCGAGATAGGCGACATCGAGTCGGCGCTCGCCATCGCAGGTCTGCCGATTCCTGCGATGCACGGACGCGAAACCACGGTGCCGATGCTGCAGCGCGCTCTGGCCCTGGCAGAGGAGCACCTCGAAGAGTCGGTGATGATAAGCATCCGGCTGGCGCGGGCGCACATGCTGGAGCGCGGGGACCGCGACGCTTCCAGGCCGATCCTGGAGCGCGCGATTGAACGCGCCAGGGCCGCAGGCCGGACCGACTTGGAGTTGCGAGCCATCGCCGCCCGTGCGTTCAACCGCGTCTACGCCATGGAGGTCGACGAAGCGGCGGCCGACGCAGGGCATGTGCTCAACAGCAGCACCGGCGACCCGAAGCGGCTAGCAGAACTCGACGCTTGCGAGGCGATGATCAACGTCGAGCTGATTCGCGGCAACCAGGAGCCGATGTTTGAGCTTGGCGTGCGCATCGAGGCGGCGGGCGAATGGACGGGCAGCGCGTCTCACATGGCGGTCGGGCCGATGGTCCAGGGACGCGTGCGGATGGCACAGGGACGGCTCGATTCGGCGCTAAAGCACCTGGCGAGGTGCAGGGAGCTGCAGCCGACATGGGTGGTGCCGATCGGGTTGGAGTGCTTCATCAACCTTCTCCTGGGCAGAGACGACGAGTACGAGCGCGGCCGGTCTGATCTATTGGCGATTGCGCCGCGCGGTGACCAGGGAGAGCCAACAAGACGGACGATCGGTTTTTCACGTGAAGGCGTGTGGGCGCTTCACCTGCTCGATCTCTCGGAACTGACCGGCGACACAGAACTGGCGGACCGTGCCCGTCTGCTGGCCAGGCCGCCGCTCCTGGGGACAGGATTCCCGTTCCAGCAGATGGTCGCGATGGAGCCGGCGGCGAGGCTGGCGGTTTATGACCGGGACCTTGCCACGGGCCGCAAACTTAACGAGGAGTACCGGAAGCTCGCGGGAGACCGCCCGCTGTGGTTCCAGGTCCGCGGGGTCGCCACGCTCGCCGACATGGTGGGTGAGAAGAAGCGGAGCGCGTCGCTGTTCCTCGACGGCGTCCGGTTGTTCGAGGCGAGAAACTACCGTCTGACCCAAGTGGTGGTGACCGACTCTTACCTACGGCTTCACGCCGCCGGTCGCAAACCCTCGGCGCAGCAGATCAACATTGCGCGGCGAGCGGCCGAGATCGCCGAGGAGATCGGTGTTGTCCGAGGCGTGGACTCGATAAACGCCGTGCTGGAGGCTGGATCGAGGAGCTCGTTTGCGAAGGCGCCGGAACTTGCGTTGACTGAGCGGGAGCGCGAGGTGATTTCGCTGATCTCGGGCGGCAGATCGAACCGGCAGATCGCAGACGAGCTGCACATCAGCCCGTACACGGTCGACACACACGTGCGTAACCTGCTGCTGAAGCTGGGCGTCGCCACCCGCGCTGAAGCTGCTCACAGGTGGGTGTCGATCTCGGCTTCAGAGACCGACGCCTAGCGTCTGCAAGCGCCCGTTCGAACACTCGACCGCGCTTCTCTGCGCCCGTAGAAATCACGCGATCGCGTGATACGCCGTGCCGCGCCCGATCGCATCGTCTTCTTGCTGTCTTAGTTGGGCTTAACGCAGATTAAGGAGACGCTGCAATGAATCGATTGAAGAGAGCGCTGGCAATTGCTGTGCTGCTGGCCGTGATCGGCGCAGGGGCGACGTTAGCTACCGGCGCGCTGGACCGCGGTGAGGCCGAGGCCGCCTCGAACTCCCGCCTGACGCAACTGTTCTGCAACCCGGCGGGAACATGGGTTGGAAACTCCGCCGCCGGAAGCACAGGCACGCCGCTGACGTACACCGAGCAGTTCACGCCGGTCGACCTCAGGACCCTGAATTACCGGATCGAGTTCAAGAACGTGGACGCCACGTGGGGCCCGTTTGTCGAGACTGATACCTGGATCGGCATGGAGGGGATCGCGACGCTGGTGAGTTCGCGTAAGAGCCGTGGTGACGACGATGATGATGACGAGGACGAAGATGGCGCTCGCCGGCGTGGCCGCTCGTATGAGGTGGCGGCGATCGGCTACGGCATCAAGGAGGTTCCGAACGCTCGTGGTGAGATTCAGCACATCACTACGATGATCGGCAGGTTCTGGGTGAATGGCTGCAACGAGAAGCTGGCGGAGACGGTGCTGCGGGTCTACGACTACACACAGATGACGGAGGTCCCGGACGGCGAAGGCGGCACGAAGATGGTGCCGACGGTGGACCAGGACCTGAACGGCATCCCGGATGAGGACGCGGTGCCGATGATCGAGACGCCGACTATTCCGTTCCCGGCATCGAAGCGTGTTCGGCTCGGGCTACCCAACTGAACCCGTTTCAACACGCCGAAGTGCGCATGGCCCCGGGGAGATCACTCCTCGGGGTCTTGTTTGTAAAGGGGAGTGGCAGCATCGCCGTTTGTTGTCATCCCGAGCGCGGGGTGCCCGCTTGCGGGTCGAGGGATCTGACCGTACTCCCGGATCACTGGACAGATTCCGGATCAAGTCCGGAATGACAGTTTGGTGGGGGCGCTGCTTGCCGCGCCCGGTCCCGGCTTTGCCGGGACGTCCGTGTTTCCTGAGCGGAGTGAAACGAAGTCGAAGGATCTCTGGAGCCCAGACTTATCCTGACAAGACGGGTTGGCTCCTCAAGAGGCCCTTCGACTTCGCTCAGGGAACACAATCGCCCCCTCCAACTCACTCCCTGGCAGGGAGGATTTGTCGTCCCGAGTTAGAACGAGGTACCCGGGGGGCGGGGCGACCTGTCTGCTGTCGTCTCTGAATCAGCGGTTACCGGTCACGCGCCGTTGTAGCGGGAGCTTGCCTGTGTGTTGCGCCCCACCCCTTATCCAGGTCCTTCGCTGCCACTCAGGACGAAGGTGGTCGCGTCGTCACCAACGACCCTCCCGCGCCCGCAAGCGGGCACCCGCCCCTCCCAAGCTGGGAGGGGGGGAGTTTCTCACTCCCTTGTCAGCGGAGAGGGAGGACCGCCGCTCACCCTTCTATTCGACAGGCTCAGGGTGGCGGTCTGCACTCCCACTCTAAAAGTGGATCGCCTCGCCGGTCACTGACGCTCCTGCTTCCTTGATCGCCTCCGAGAGCGTTGGGTGGGCGTGCGTCAGCTTGTGCAGCTCCAGGTTCGTGCCTTCTAGGTACTTCAACATCCCGATCTCGGCGATCAGCTCCGTCGCCTCTGGCCCGATCACATGCGCGCCAACAACCTCGCCCGTGTCGCCGTCCGTGATCACCTTCGCAAACCCGTCCGCATCGCCGATCGCCACCGACTTGCCAGCCACTGCGAACGGCACCTTGCCGATCTGCACATTGATCCCCTGCTCCCGCGCCTGCGCCTCCGTCAGGCCGATCGATGCGATCTGCGGGTTGCAGTAGGTGCAGCGCGGCATCGACGTGTAGTCCTCGATCGGCTGCGTCTCGTGTCCGGCGATCGTCTCTGCGGCCACCACGCCCTGGTCGAACGCCACGTGTGCCAGCGCCAGCTTGCCGTTCACATCGCCGACCGCGTACACGCCGCCGACATTCGTGCGCATATTGCCGTCGACCTCGATGAAGCCCGCCTCGTTCGTCTTGACTCCCACATCCTCCAGCCCGATTCCGTCCGTGTTCGGTTGCACGCCGACGCCAAGCAGCACCTTGTCGCAGGTGAACTCCTTCTGCTCGCCCGCTTCCTCGTACTTCACCACCAGTCGCTTGCCCTTCTTCTCAACGCCGCCGACCATTGCGCCGATCGCAAACGTGATCCCCTGCTTCTCGAACTGCCGCTCGAGCTCCTTCGAGACCTCTTCGTCCTCCTTCGGCACAAGGTGCTCAAGCACCTCGAAGAGGCGGACCTCGGTGCCGTATGCGTTGAAGTAGTAGGCGAACTCGCAGCCGATGGCGCTGGCGCCGACGATGGCGATGGCCTTCGGCTGGTCCCGCAGCTCCAGCGCGTTGCGGCTCGTGATGATCGTCTCGCCGTCGATCTCCAGACCGGGCAGCGAGCGGGCGCGTGCGCCGGTTGCGATCACGATGTTCTTGGCGGTGAGAGTCTCGCCGCCCTCGACCTCTACCTGCGTCGACGACTTGAGCGTCGCCTTGCCCTCGAAGAGCTGGATCTTGTTCTTGCGGAACAGGAAGCCGATGCCCTGCGTTAGCCGTGCCGACACCTTGCGGCTGCGGTCGACCGCCTTGCCCATGTCTGCGGAGAAGTTGTCGAAGGAGAGGCCCCACTCGTCAGCCTCGTTGATGTGGCTGACGAGCTCGGCGTTCTTGAGCAGCGATTTGGACGGGATGCAGCCCCAGTTGAGGCAGACGCCGCCGAGCCCGCCGATGCCGGTGCCGTCGTCCTTCTCGACCACGGCGACGCTGAGGCCGAGCTGGGCGCCGCGTATGGCTGCGTGGTATCCGCCGGGGCCGGCGCCGATCACTACAAGGTCGAATGAGGTGTCTGCCATCTGGGAGGGTTCCGTTGTCTGGTTGTGAGGTGCTGTGTGGTCGCGGAGCGCGCAGGGACGTTAGTGGCCTGCGGGTTGTTGCGATGCCTGGAGTTTCGGCGGGTCGATTATACGTTGCGAGAGGCCGTGTTCAGGGTTGGATTCGGGGCGGCGGGTCGCACTACGGGCTGCACGGATGGCGATTCCACGCCGGTGCGGGACGATTGAGGTGGGTTTTCGAGGTGTGCAGTTAGCGGGATGAGCATTTGGGACGGTCCTGGCAGAAGAGAGCGCTGATACTGGCCGCCGCGCCCGTTGCGGTGGCAGCAGTAGCGTGCGCCGGGGCAGGAGCGGAGCAGGTTCCCACGGGTGACGGAGCCGCGTCGCCAGCAGCAGTCACTACTTCGACGCCTACGGTTGCGGCCTCGGCCGGTCTGCCCACGGTGAGCGTTGCGGCGACCGCAACAGTGGCGGCTGAGCCGACGGCGTCATCGATCGCGGAGCCAGGCGAGTCCGCTCCGACCGCAGTTGTCCCGCCAACCGCCACAGCGGCCACATCTGCACCAACGCCGATGCCGCAGCCAACCGCCGTCACCGTGGCCACGGTTCCATCGGTCCCAACGCCCGAACCGGTCGTCACGGCAACGCCGACAGCCGTCCCGCCGCCGACAGCAACTCCGTTCCCACCAACTCCGACGCCTGTCCCGCCCATCCCGCGCACGCTGGAGTTCGTGCCGCTCGACAATCCGGTCTTCGTGTCGGCAGCCAGCGCGCCATCACGCGTCAGGGACGAGTCGTTCGTGCTCGGCCTCGACTGGAACGGCGAGGCCCGCGCCTACCCGCTCGACATGATGTGGTGGCATCACATCGTCAACGACACCATCGGCGGCGATCCGGTCCTCGTCACCTACTGAATACTCTGTAACTCAGGGATCGGGTTCGATCCCACGGTCGGCGCCCACGAGCTGCAGTTCGAGGCGTTCGGGCTCCACGAGGGTGTGCTGCTGATGTTCGACCGGCAGACCGGTTCGGTGTGGCACCACTTCAACGGCGAGGCGTATTCCGGCCACTACGAGGGCACGGCGCTGGACTTCCTGCCGGTGCAGATGATGCGCTGGGACCAGTGGGTTGCGCTCTACCCGCACACCGTCGTGCTTTCGGATGAGACCGGCTTCCAGCACAGGTACAGGCCGATCACGCCGGGAGCGATCGCCGGCTACACCAGCGCGTTCGTCGATCACAGGCTGCCGGGCAACGCGCTGGTGCTGGGCGTACAGGTGGCGGACGGCGTGAAGGCGTATCCGCAGCAGCTGGTCGAGGAGGCCGGAGGCGTGGTGAACGACCTGATCGGCGACGAGCCGGTTGTGGTGTTCTTCGATGCCGCGGGCTCGGGACTCGCGTACTCCGCTGAGGCCGGCGGTGACGTGCTGGAGTTCTCGCCGCACGGGTCGCAGCCGGGTCGCTGGATCGATTCGCTGACCGGCAGCACGTGGGACTCAACAGGCTCGGCGGTTGCGGGCGAGATGGCGGGCACAAAGCTGCGGTGGGTGACGTCGTTCGTGACCGAGTGGTACGGTTGGGTCGAGTATCACCCGGAGACCGCCATCTTCGGCACCAGCTCAGACTGGGCGCGGGTGCAGGGACCGCCTGAGCAGCAGTTCTGCTGCTAGGGGCCGCGGCTCGTCTTAAGCGCCCGCGGCTCGGGCCGGGACGTTTTCAGGGGATGCCGTCGACGCTAACCTGTTCTCGTGATGTCCGTTGAGGTCGCTTCAAACACGCTGAATGACCGCGTCGCCGTGGCGTCATGGGTCACGGTTTTGACCTGTGCCGGGCTGGCGACAAGCGACTTCGTCCTGGCGCTCGTAACTCCGGGCTATGACCTCGTTGGTGAGACCAGCAGCCAGCTGATGAGCCCGGACGCGAAGTACTCGACGCCGGCCCGGATCTTCCTCGGACTGTACGCCGTACTGCTGCTGCCTTTCGCTCTGCTGCTGCCTGAGCGGTTTAGCGGACGGACGCCCTTCGCGGTGCTGTCAGTGGCAGGGATCTGGGTTCACATGGGCGCCTCGCTGGTGTCGGCGCTGGCGCTCAACGATTCGGATGCGAAGGTGTTCGGCGGCGTGACGGCTAACGAGATACACGACGAGGCGGCGATCGCGATGTTCGGCGCTGCGGCGGCGGCGCTGGTGGGCGCGGCGTTCGGCTACCGGAGCAGTCTGCGTTACCTGCGAGTCCTGACGTTCGTGGTGGTCGGAGTGCTGGCGGTGATCGGGCCGTTGTTCGTCGCCGAGGTGTGGACGGACGTGAACGGCCTGGCGGAGCGGATCATGGCGGTGTCGTTCGTGGCATGGATCGCCGTCACGGCATGGAGCTGGCGGCGTGAGCCGGCGCCGTCGGCGGGTTCTGCCGGCTAGGCCACTTTGAAGAGCCGGTACATCCTGTGCAGCACGTAGCCAGCAGTGCCGCCGGCGAAGATTGAGGCGATGGCGCCGATGCCGCTGACGATGAGGATGGGCGCCCAGTGGCCGCAGTCGAGGCGTGCGCTGCAGATCCAGGCCGAGGTGAGGCCGTAGGCGGCGAAGAAGATGATGCCGAAGAAGCCCCCGATCGCCGCTCCGGTCAGTATGGCCCGCGCTCGTGACCACGATGGCGCGGTGGGGTCGTGGACCTCGGTGATGATGACGGTGCGGCCGCTGTCACCGGGGCTGGTGGCGAGGGACGGAGACTGCGGCTCGTCGTCGGGCTGTTGGCTGTCGCCGGAGGTGGTGGACTCTGTGCTGTTCATCAGAAGCAATTATGGAGGAGCGGGAGGTGGTGTGTGCTGGGGAGAGGTTCTTCTCCCCTCCCATCTTGGGAGGGGATCAAGGGGAGGGTTATTCATCCTGTTGAGGACGGGTAGGTATGTCACCACCGACCCTCCCTCTAACTCGCGCCCGCAAGCGGGCACCCCGAGCCGGGAGGGAGGATGTCGCCCCACTGGATCCCTCGCGCCCGGTGACGCCGGAGACGGCACAGCCCGCCATCCTGAGCTCGTCGAAGGGTGGCGACTTCTCCCTCAACCTGCGCCTTCTCCCGCTGGGAGAAGGAACGTCCCGATTGCATCGGGACCGGGCGCAGCCGGGTGCCTGCTTGCGGGCGCGCCCCTACCTTGCGGGCGCGCCCCTACCAGGTAACTACCATCTCACCGCAGCTTCTTCACCATGTAGATCGCCAGGTCGTGGCTGACGGTGATCTGCTCGCCGTAGGTGACCGGTCGAGGGCCGTCCATCAGGCCGTTGCCGTCCGGCACATAGCCTCGCAGCACATACATCCGCTGCGCCGGCCCGTAGTCAGCACCCATCCCAAACCCTATACCCGAGTATGCTGACCTCTCGCTGATCAACCTCTCCGCCTCGTCCATCAGACGACTCCCCACGCCCCGCCGCCGCAGCTCGGGCAGCACGTTGAAGTCGTTGACCTCAGGGATCCCGGCGTCGCGGAAATGCGGGTAGTCCGAATTCCAGATCACCGTCAGGTAACCGGCGAACTTTCCGTCCACGTAAGCGAGAAGCACAATCCGATCACCGGCGTTCTGCTCACACAGGTAGCGGTCGAAGAGCGGAGCCGACTTGTGGAAACCGCCGCTCTCCAGCGCCGCCAGCATCTCCTGGACGTCGCCTGCCGTCATCTGCCGTATCACTACAGGCAAGTCAGTCATTTCACCACCTCGGCAGAGACAAAGAGAAACGCCGGACGCATCCGCTCCTGCAGCAGCCTCGGATGCCTCTTCTCGAACTCCTCCGGCGCGTGCGGCTCGAGCATGCGCTCGATGCGGAAGCCGGCATCGACCAGCGAGTTGATCAGCGTCGCCATCGTCCTGTGATAGCGCACGACGCCGTCGACGAACCATGTCGAGACGCGCTCGCTCTCGTCTGAGTAGCTGGTCACCGCCCAGGCGATCCGCTCGCCGTCGTCGTTCAGTACCCATCCGGGCTCGAGAATGCCCTGGCCCGCCGTCATCTGCGGGTGCTCCATGGAGAACACGAACCTGCCACCCGGCCGCAGCCATGTATGTATGTTTCGCAGGAGCGGACCGATGTCTTTGATGTAGTGCAGCATCAACACGCTGGCCACGAGATCGAACGAGTTGGGCCCGAACTGGGCGTCTTCGGCCGCTGTATGTATGTACCGAATCCGCTCGCGGGGCTGTTCGTCAGCTGCCGCAAGCATGCGCTCCGACAGGTCGATCCCGGTGACTGAGGCGGCTCCGGAATCGACCAGCCAGCGGCACATCTCGCCGGCGCCGCAGCCGATGTCGAGGACCTGCAGGCCGCTCGCCTCACCGATCAGCTCTCGCATGTGCGGCCTGATCATGATGTCGTTGGCGTTGAGCTCCGCGGCGCGCAGCGCCATATAGCCCTCGAAGAACGTTTCGTTGTCGTAGATGTTCTGCGGCATCTGCATTTTGGTTTTGGTGTCGGGGCCGTTCGTCATCCCGAGCGTCAGCGAGGGATCTGACCTGCTGACTCAGGATCGCCCGAGAGATTCCGGATCAAGTCCGGAATGACAGATCGCCACCCTTCGACAGGCTCAGGATGGCCCACCTCACCGCACGTATACTTCGCCCAACCTATCACCGGTCCGCCGCAACTTCACCAGCAGCCACACCTGCAACCGCCACCAGGCACCAGAAATGACCACAACCATCCCGCCCGCAACAGACAACAGCGCCCTGCAAGACGCCGCCAACCGGCACCTCTTCGTCGGCATGACCAACGCCGCCCAGCTCGCCGAAGAAGGCGGCCCCCTAGTCATGGACTCCGCTGACGGCGTCTACGTCACCGCCATGGACGGGAAAAAGTACATCGACGGCATCTCCGGCATGTACTTCCGCAACGCCGGCCACGGCCGGGAAGAGATCGCCCGTGCGGTGTACGAACAACTCGCCCGCATCTCCATGAACGTCTACGCAGGCGCCACGCCCGCCACCATCCAGCTCGCTGCCAAACTCGCCGAAATCACCCCCGGCGACCTGACCCGCACCTTCTTCTGCCAGGGCGGGTCTGAAGCCAACGAATCGAGCCTCAAGATGGCGCAGGCCTACCACATGCGGAGAGGCGACAAAGGCCGCTACAAGGTCATCTCCCGCAAGGGCTCGTACCACGGCTCCACCTACGGCACCATGTGGCTCGGCGGCCACCCCGGCTTCCCGCGCACCGACTACCAGCCCAAGCCCGCCAACGTCGTCACCGTGCCGGCACCGCACTACTACCACTGCGAATTCGGGTCGACATCGCCCGAGCAGTGCGGCGAGCTGTCTGCGAAGGCGATCGAGGAGGCGATCCTGTTCGAGGGGCCGGACAGTGTGTCAGCGGTGATCGGCGAGCCCGTTTCACAGCCATTGGGCGGCGTGGTCCCGCCGTCGAACTACTGGCCGATGGTCAGGGAGATCTGCGACAGGTACGGCGTTGTGCTGATCTTCGACGAGGTGATCACCGGCTTCGGCAGGCTTGGCGAGTGGTTCGGCGCCGATTTCGTTGGCGTTACTCCCGACATCATGAGCTTTGCGAAGGGCATCACGTCGGGTTACTTCCCGGTCGGCGGCTCGATTGCGACGGCGGAGATCGCCGATGTGTTTTCGGGCGGGCCTGAGAAGACGTGGAGCCATATGTATACGTATTCGGCGCATCCGGGCGGGGCGGCGGCGGCGCTGGCGAACCTGGAGATTGTGGAGCGCGAGGGGCTGGTGGATAACGCCCGCGCCCGAGGTGAGCAGCTTGCGGAGCGGCTGGCGGAGATGAAGGAGAAGCATCCCATGATTGGTGATGTGCGTGGCGCGGGACTGATCCAGGGGATCGAGTTTGTCGCGGACCGCGAGTCGAGGACGCATTTCGATGCGAGCTTGCGGGTGAATATGCGCCTGACTGAGAAGCTGATCGAGCGGGGTGTGTGGATCCGCGTCCCGGCTTACATCATTCCGATTGCGCCGCCGCTGGTGATCTCAGCGGATGAATTGGATGCGCTGGCAACGGCGATTGATGAGAGTTTGGGCGAGGTTGAGAAGGAGCTGGGGGTGTGAGGGGGTTAACGCGCCAGAACAAGCGGAACGTCCAAATCCTGGGTCGGATGGGGCATGTCATCCCATGTCCTACCCAGAAGTGAGCGTCCATTCGCTTTACTCGTCCTCCCACCCCACTGTTTGAAGAAGAATGAAACGTCGGCGCGATCACATTGAGACTTGATGTCTAGAATCCACTCTTCTTGGATTGGTCTGTGTCCGGGGCCACTCTCACCGCCGACGATGACCCAGTCGATGCCGTCGAGATTGATGTTTCCGACCGGCCCCAGCAGTGGCTCGACTGATAGGAACCGGACGCTCGCGCCTACCTGTCTCAGCTGATCAGTTCGCCATCTGTATTCGGCGCTTTCGATGCTTGTACCGGCCCAAACATTGCCGGGCCAACCCGCAGCGAAGTGTTTCATCCGGCTCGGCCGCTTTGTCAAGATCTGAAAAGTATGTTGCGGGCACTGTTCCATGATCCGAAAGACATCTTCAACGAATTCAAACGGTACAAGAGGGTGGAACAGGTCGCTCATGCTGTTCACAAAGACTGTAGCTGGCTTTCGCCACTTCTTGGGTGCATCCAACCTGTCCGGATGCAACTGGATCCGTTCAAAGTCGCCACCGAATCGCCGCGTTATCCGCTCTGCGTAGCAGTTGTCACACCCCGGGCTCACTTTCGTGCATCCCGTCACAGGATTCCAAGTCTTTTCCGTCCACTCTATCGATGTGTTACTAGGCACGACTACCTCCAACTAGAGTCAGACTATAGACGGTCGTACCAACTCTCGTCTTCGTTGAAGGAGTACGGCATTTCAAGCTCTGGCAGTGGAAACGTTTCTCCCAATTGCCGCTGAGAGTGCAGGACGTGTGTCATGATGCGGTCGCCTACAGGATGATCGGAGGTGAAGAACATGTGATAGAGCGGGCGGCCGTTTGGGGTTCTAACAACCCGTGGCGAGGCGACATGGGCGTAGCCGAGGTCTTTGAGTCCTCGCCAGTACAAGTAGAGGATTCGCTGCCGCAGAGTATCCCTTGGCTCTCGGCCCGCCTCAACCTCCTGCAGGACGCGTTTCCATCTACGTGTATCAGGCATGATTCGATCAACAATGGCCTCAGCGTTGGGCCAGACGTCGTTCATCTCCCGACCACTCACGAAGAAACGGCGGATGCCCATGTCATAGGGGAACAGCACGAAGAGTTCAATTTTGTAAGTAGCCCGACTCTTATGCAGCGCTATGGCCTTAATCGTTTGCCAAGAGACACTTAATCCGGCTGGATCGATGAAAGCGAATGCTGCTCCGTATCGATCAGGAATCAGCTTGAGCGCGTCGCTGATTACCTCATTGCAATCTCCCTCTATCACTCTTGCTGTTCGCTCAAGTTCACGTGCTCGGATGTGATCGCGTAGGGCGTGGGTGTTCTTCTTATCGATGTCGATGAACACGAAGTTGTTGAGCCGCGGGTAGAGTCCCATAGCTATCAGAGGCGAACCGGGATGTATCTCACCGGTTTCGCGAACTCGATCTAGACCGGGACCACTGCAAACGTCTAAGTAGCTAATCTTGCCTTGGATACTTGATGTTGCCTCGACGTAAGACTTCATATAGCTCTGAAGTAGCCCCAGCTTCTCCAGCGTCCAAGCGCCTACATCTCGAGCTATTGGCTCATCGACAGGCATGTCGTTAGCCTCCAGATGACCGATCGTGACCCAGCGTCCGCGCATTGTATAGAACATATGAGCTAATCTGACTTGAGGTGTCGGTGCTAGGCGTAAACTGCGGCCTGTGCCATACAAATTCGCTGAACAACGCCCATCTCCCTCCGGCGCTCAGGCCGATGACGCGTCTGCGTCCGAGAGCGGAGCCGGAGTAGCGCCAGTCGGCGCGGACCGAGAGATTCCGGATCGAGTCCGGAATGACAGTCCCGCTTCGTCCGAAGACGCCTCCGACTCAACCCGCCCCAAATCCCTCGGGTTGATGATCGGCCTTTCGGCTGGGCATGGGATCAAGCACTTTGGGCAGGGCGCGCTGGTGCTCATCAGCCCGCACATCCGGGAAGCGATGATGCTCAGCGAAGTGGCATTCGGCGGCATCACCACATCGCAATCCGCTGCATCCGGAGTCGCTAACGTCTCGTCAGAGCCGTTCGGCGAGGCCTCTCTTGTTCGTTAGCGTAGGCTAGTCGCTATGAACGTCGAGATCAAAACCACACAGCTCGCCGGCTTCTGCCTGAGGCATCACATCAGGCGGCTGGCACTGTTCGGCTCGGCTTTGACCGACGAGTTTGGCGCTGACTCGGACATAGATGTCTTAGTCGAGTTCGAGGAAGGTCACGTTCCTGGCCTCGCCTTCTTTGCCATGCAGGACGAGCTGTCCGAGATGCTTGGCCGCAAAGTCGACCTCAACACACCGGCATTCCTGAGCCGCCACTTCCGCGACGAGGTCGTTGCTCAAGCCCAGGACCTCTATGTCGCAGCGTGATGCGGATGCGGCGCTCCGGCACATGTTGGATCACGCCGAGGAAGCCGCGTCACTCATCGAGGGACACTCGCAAGACGATGTCGAATCGAACCGCGTTCTTTTAGCTCGTGTCGTAGCGTAGTATCGATACAGCACCAGCTATCAGAGGTCACCTAGATGCAGGCAAAACACCAGGTCACGGCAGTCATCGAACGCGAGGGTGATGGCTACGTTGCCCTTAGCCCTGAACTTGACATCGCCAGCCAGGGCGAGACGATCCAGGAGGCAAGAGAGAACCTGCTGGAGGCACTGACGCTGTTTTTCGAAACCGCGAGCGAGGAAGAGGTTGCGGAGCGTCTCAGGACCGAGGTGTACATCACCCGGATGGAAGTAGAGGTTGGCTAGGCTGCGAGTGCTGTCGGGGCGGCAGGTCTGCGCCATCCTGTCGCAACACGGCTTTGTTGAAGTCCGGCGTCGAGGCAGCCACATCGTGATGCAGCGTTCCGCAGGCGGCTCGACTCGGACTGTTCCGGTCCCTGATCACCGCGAACTGCGCATGGGCACACTGTCCTCGATCATCCGTCAATCCGATCTGCCTCGGACTCTGTTCGAAGTTCAGTAAACTGCCGCAAATGGCAGACAACCTCGACGGCTCAAGCCGTACACCCTCCGGCGCTCAGGCCGATGACGCGTCTGCGTCCGAGAGCGGAGCCGGAGTAGCGCCAGTCGGCGCGGACCGAGAGATTCCGGATCAAGTCCGGAATGACGGATCGGCCTCGTCCGAAGACGCCTCGGACTCAACCCGCCCCAAATCCCTGGGCCTCATGATCGGCCTTTCGGCTGGTCATGGGATCAAGCACTTTGGGCAGGGCGCGCTGCTGCTCATAAGCCCGCACATCCGGGAAGCGATGATGCTCAGCGAAGTGGCATTCGGCGGCATCGCCACATCGCAATCCGCCGCATCCGGAGTCGCCAACGTTCCCGCCGGCATCCTCTCCGACGTCTACCGGCGTCGAGTCGCCTGGCTTCTCACCATCAGCATGCTGCTCGTCGGCAGCGGCTACCTCATCATCGGCATCTCGCCGTGGTTCTGGCTCGTCATCATGGCCGTCAGCATCATCGGCTTCGGCACCAGCCTGTGGCACGCGCCCGCCTTCGGCACACTCGCCGCCAACTACCCCGAGCGTCGGGGCGTCGCAATGTCCGCGCACCTGACCGGGGCGCAGGTCGGCAACACGCTCAGCCCGATCATCATCGGCATGCTGCTCTCGGGCTTCACCATCGGGTTCCTGTCGCTCAGCTGGGACGGACTGCACTGGAGGCTTGTCTCTGCGCTCCTGTTCATACCGGCGGCGCTGACCGCGCTGGCTGTGATCCTGCGGGTGAAGACGGCAGGGCAGGAGGCTGAGCGGAACATGACGCGCGCCGAGTACATGGCGTCGGTGAAGCGGCTGCTGACGAATGCGGGCGTG
>JANQEF010000027.1 GCA_028278465.1 Dehalococcoidia bacterium
CGAAAGAGCTGAAGCGGCTCGGCATCGAGGACGACACTCTGCTCATTTTCACCAGCGACAACGGCTCGCGTGCTCGTGACGAGGGCGGCAGCAACGCCCCGCTGCGTGGCACGAAGGCGACGACGTGGGAGGGCGGCCAGCGTGTGCCGTGCATCATGCGTTGGCCTGCTCGTATTCCGGCAGGAACCGTGCGGTCTGAGATGGCGACGGCGATGGACCTGTTCCCGACGCTGGCAGAGGTCGCCGGGGCCGATGTTCCGGACGACCGAACGATCGATGGCCGCAGCATCACGCCGCTGATGTTCGGTGAGGGTGGCGTAGAGTCTCCGCACGAAGCCTTTTTCTACTTCTGGAAGAACAACCTCGAAGCGGTGCGCGTCGGCAGGTGGAAGCTCCACGTCCGCAAGTACGACGAGGAGATTCGGGAGCTGTACGACCTCGACACCGATGTGGGCGAGACGGTGAACCTGTTTGACGAGCAGCCGGAAGTCGTGGCGCAGCTGATGAGCAAGCTGGACGAATGCCGGCGAGAGCTCGGTGACGAGGCGAAAGGTGTGACAGGCAGCAACGTCAGGCCCATCGGTGAGGTAGAGAAT
The DNA here is from genome assembly GCA_028278465.1 of Dehalococcoidia bacterium. Classification (GTDB taxonomy): domain Bacteria; phylum Chloroflexota; class Dehalococcoidia; order Lucifugimonadales; family Lucifugimonadaceae; genus JAJCYX01. The sequence continues at coordinate 597 of JANQEF010000027.1, forward strand.
CCGAAGCCGCTCACGCAGTACGATCCAGATCACCCTTACATTATCGCTATGTACGACAAGCCGAATCGTGGCTGATGCCGCCCGATTGGCTCCAGCGGCATCGGTCGCGCATCTAACAGTTAGAATTGCGAGGCCGAAACAGGCTGGAGAGAGATGAATTGGCGAAGGTCTTCGTTCCATACACGCTGCGCAAGCTGACAGGCGGCGAATCGCAGGTCGAGATGCCGGGCGAGACGCTCGGCAAGCTGATCGAGAACCTCGAAGCGGCCTATCCGGGCATCAGCGAGCACCTGCTGCAGGACGGCAGGCTGAAGCCGGGGCTTGCCGCGGTGTGCGGCCACGCCGCCACCAGGCAGGGATTGCTGCAGAGGCTCGAAGAGGACACGGAGGTCCACTTCGTCCCTGCCGTGTCGGGCGGCTAGAAGGCCGTTTTCGCTGTTGAGGCGTAGTCCTTGATTGGTCGCGGCGTCCGCGATGGCAGCGCATTGAGGAAGGTTGAGCATGGTTGTGAAATCCAGAGCCAACGGCAAAGCCCCGGCGGATTTCGAGTTCGAGGACGGCGATCAGCTGTCAGCCGAGTGCAAGCAGAAGATCGCTGCCGGCGTGAGCGGGATCCTGGAAACGGTCGGCGCGCACGCTGATCCCGAGGGCACGGCCGAGACGCCGAAGCGCGTCGCCAATATGTACGACGAGCTTCTCTCCGGCTACTCGCTGGATGCCGAGAAACTGCTCAACAACGCGCTGTTCGACGTCGAGTATGACGAGATGGTCGTAGTGAAGGACATCCCGTTCTACAGCCTCTGCGAGCACCACATGCTGCCGTTCTACGGCCATGCGCACGTCGGTTACCTGCCGGACCGCAAGATCGTGGGTCTGAGCAAGATCCCGCGGCTGGTGGATATGTTCTCGAAGCGGCTGCAGGTGCAGGAGCGCATGACGCAGCAGATAGCGGCGGTGATAGACGAGCTGGTGATGCCGCGCGGCGTGGGTGTGGTTGTCGAGGCAACGCACCTTTGCGCGGCGATGCGGGGCGTACGCAAGCCCGGCGCCGTGATGACCACCAGCTCTGTGCGCGGCCAGTTCCGTGACAACTCGTCGACACGTGACGAGTTCATGTCTCACCTTCGCTCCGGCCGCGACTAGGGATCACGGGGCGCTCAGTTGCAGGTATCAGGCAGTACGGCACTGGTCACCGGCGGAGGCCGGCGGATCGGCCGGGCCATCGTTCTTGCCCTCGCCCAGGCCGGCGCCAGCGTAGCTGTGCACTACAACCGGTCTGAACAGGACGCTGCAGAGACAGTCGAAGTAGCGAAGTCGTTCGGCGTTCAGGCCAAGGCTTTCGGGGCGGATCTTGCAGACGCCGACCAAACCACGAAGCTGATAGACGATGTCGACTCGGCGATCGGCCGCGTCAACATCCTGGTCAACAACGCCTCCGCCTTCTCGAAGACGACGCTCGCCGAGACGTCGCTCGAAGAGTGGGAGAGCTTCATGGCGATAAACTTCACGGCGCCGTTCCTGCTGGCGCAGGCGATGCACAGGGCGCTTCCCGAAGGCGAAGCGGGCAAAGTGATCAACCTGAACGACTGGCGGACGGCGCGGGCGAACCGGTTCACATACGGCGTCAGCAAGGCGGCGCTTTCAGGACTCACGAGATCGCTGGCGGTTGCGATGGCGCCGAACGTGCAGGTGAACGAGTTGGCGCTGGGCGCGATCCTGCCGCCGGCCGATTCGCTAGATGAGCCGGGCCAGCGAGTTGCTAAGGCCGCTCCGGCTGGACGAATGGGCACGCTGAACGAGGTGTCCGCCGCTGTGATCTCGCTGATCGAGAACGACTTCATCACCGGAGAGACGCTTCACATCGACGGCGGCCGGCACATCAGGTGAGACGGTACGCAGGCGCTCAGGAGAGGACGAATGACATCGGTTAGCGGGCTGGACGGCCGGATCGCTCTCATCACCGGCGCATCGGGAGCGCTCGGCAGCGCCGCCGCCCGCGTGTTCACCGATGCGGGCGCCACTGTCTGCGAATGCGACATGAAGGGTGATGTGAAGCTCCGGTTCGATGTGACAGACCCGGCGCAGGCCGCGAGCGCGGTCGACTGCGCCGTCGCAGATCACGGCAGGATCGACATCCTGCTCAACATTGTTGGTACATGGGCGCCGCAGCCGCCGGTCAGCGAGATTGACGACGCCACGGTCGAAAAGCTGATGGCTGTGAACTTCACCAGCGTGCTGAACATGTCGCGCGCTGCCCTGCCGCACATGATCGCCAACGGCTGGGGACGCATCGTCAACATCGGAGCGAAGCAGGCGCTAAAGAACACGGCCGGAAACTCGGCCTACGGCGCGGCGAAGTCGGCTGTTATCGCGCTGACCGAGTCGATAGCCGACGAGGCGGGCGGCGACGGCGTGACCTGCAACGCCGTAGTGCCCTCGATCATGGACACGCCTGCGAACCGCAGCGGGATGCCGGACGCAGATTTCTCGAAATGGGTGAAGCCTGAGCATGTTGCCGAAGCGATGACGTTCCTGTGCACCGCGGCCGGCGGCAACATCAACGGTGCGGCGATTCCGGTCTGGAACCGATCGTGAGCGAGCGTCTGCCGGACAGGATCCGGATCGAAGGGCTGCGGTTCGACTGCATCGTCGGGATCAACGATTGGGAGCGGCTTGCGAAGCAGCCTGTTGAGATCGACCTTACGCTGTACGCTGACCTTTCGGAGGCTGCGAAGAGCGACGATGTGGCCGACACGGTCAACTATCGGACGATCAGCCGTGACGTCGCCGAATTCGTTGAAGGTTCGAGCTTCGGGCTGGTGGAGAAGCTGGCCGATGGCGTGGCGCGTGTGTGCCTGGCGGACGAGAGAGTTCAGCGTGTGGATGTGCAGTTGAGAAAGCCCGGAGCGCTGAGACTCGGCCGGTCGGTCGGCCTGGACATCACCCGGACGCGGGAAGATCTGTAGCGAGCGTTAGCTCTCAACTACAGTAGCGGCCAGTGATTCGTGGAGCTGTTCAGCGCGGCGAGTTAGCGCGTCGGTCTCAGGCGAATCGGGCGAGCGCTCCTGTGCCACGCCCAGCGCGCCAAGCGCTCGAATCAACTCGTCTGCCTCAGCTTGGAACGAGAAGTCCATGTCTGTAATTCGGCCACGCCACCAGGACGGTTTTCGGGTGCGTGCGTAACTTCCAAGAAGCACACATCAGCGGACAACGCCTGGTTCCAGCGTGGATGTTTCCCGGCAGAGAGCCTGAAAACTGTGACAGACTTGGGTTTCGCCGAACTGCGCAGAGATGCGCGAGACATGAGTAAGCGGCAGCCGCTTCACGCCGATCGCTGTTTCCCACTCGTTCGCGCCGATCCGGGCCGGACCCGGTCCGATTACCGGCACGCAAGCGGGGCCGAAGGGACTGCGGTAACTGTGAGCCACAGGCCTGAAACGTCTGCCGCCTTGCTCGACCCTAACCGCAATGAGATTACGACTGGATTACGGTACCGACGGCCTCGACGTCGAGGTGCCGGACAGTTCGACCGTGATCGAGCCGGAGCATCGCAGCGCGGTGACGGACGCGCATGCGGCGTTGACAGACGCGATCCGGCAGCCGGACGGGTCGCCGCGCCTGCGTGACGTGGCGTCTGGCGGTAAGCGGATCGGCATCTCGGTGTGCGACTTCACTCGCGCTCAGCCGCGTCGTCCGATGCTCGAGGCGATCTTCGAGGAGCTATCGAACGTTCCGGCCGACGCGTTCACGATCTTCATCGCTACCGGAACTCATCGGGCGAACACGGCAGATGAGCTCGAGCAGATGCTCGGCCCGGAGATCGTGCGCAACTATCGCATCGTGGTCCATGACGCCCGGGACGATGCGACGCTGTGGCGGGTTGGCACGACGGGGAGCGGCGTCGATGTGCTGATGAACTCCGAGTGGCTGGATTGCGATGTGCGCATCACGACCGGCTTTGTGGAGCCGCACTTCTTCGCCGGTTTCAGTGGCGGGCCAAAGATGGCGGCGCCCGGGCTGGCAGGGCTTGAGACCGTGATGACACTGCACGATGCGGCGCACATCGGCAGCCCGAACGCGACCTGGGGTGTCACGCACGGCAACCCGGTTCACGACGATGTTCGGGAGATTGCTCGCATGACCGGCGTCAACTTCGCCATCGATGTGACGCTGAACCGTGACAAGGAGATCACATCAGTCTTTGCGGGAGACTTACTCGCAGAGCACGCGGCTGCCTGCGATATGGCGAAGAGAACGGCGATGCAGCCGGTTTCGGAGCCGTTCGACGTAGTGGTCACGACGAACTCCGGCTTCCCGCTCGATCAGAACCTGTACCAGGCGGTGAAGGGCATCTCGGCGGCGGCCAAGGTGGTTAAGCCGGGCGGGACGATCATCTGCGCGTCCGAGTGCCGCGACGGGATTCCAGATCACGGCTCTTACGCCGAGATCCTGCGCTCGGGCGATTCGCCCGAGGAGCTGTTGCAGATGATCAACTCACCCGGGTACCGCGTGCCCGACCAGTGGCAGGTGCAGATACAGGCGATGATCCAGTCGAGGGCACGTGTGCAGGTGAAGGCCGGGATGCTGACGGACGATCAGCTCAGCGAGGCGCACTTCGAGCCGGTGGATGATGTGACGAACGCCGTCGATGCGGCGCTTTCTGCGGCTGGTAGCGGGGCGAGAGTGTGTGTCTTGCCGCAGGGACCGCAGACGATTCCGTACTTGTCTTGATCGGCTACTCGGCGTTCTCGCCAAGCATCTGGCGTACCTCGACCGAGCCGTAGGTGGCGCAGGGCATCTGCCTGGCGAAGGTTAGCGCCTCGTCCATATCAGCACACTCGAGTATGTAGAAACCACCGAGCTGTTCCTTGGTCTCGGTAAACGGTCCGTCGAGCTGGACCACCTTGCCGTTTTTCGGTCGCACGGTCTTTGCGCTGTCCGACGGCACCATCGAGTGCCAACTGACCAGCTTTCCGCTCTCTGCGGCGACCTGGTGGAAGGCGGCCCACTGAGCCGCTCGCTCCTCGGTCAGCCTGGCGGGAGTTTCGCCCTCAGCTTCGTCGCCGTAGAGCAGGAACATGTACTTCAACGTCGTCTCCGAATTTTCGTCCGTCAGTCGCCACTAGAAGGTCAGAAAACAAGGCTCCGCTTGCGCCGCCTGTCGTCAGATTTCCTTCCACCCACTTCAGGAAGAGAGGCTCCGCCTCCTGTGCCTCCTCAGTCGCCTGCTCGCACCTCTTCCAGCCTGCGTCGCAGGAAACGCTGCTCAGGCGCGCTCTCGGCCAGCTCCAGCGCCTTCTCATACGACTCCGCCGCCTCGCCCGTCCTGCCGAGACGCCTCAGCAGGTCGGCACGACTCGAATGGAGAAACAGGTAGCGGTCCATCCGCCTGTCTTCCGCGAGCTCATCCACGATATCCAGCGCGCTCTCAACGTCGCCGGCCATAGCCATCGCCACCGCACGGTTCAGGCTCACCACCGGCGACGGCTGGGCCGCCTCCAGCGCATCGTATAGCAGCACGATCTGGTTCCAGTCGGTCTCTTCAGGAGATACCGCTTCGCAGTGCACCGCAGCGATAGCCGCCTGCAGCTGGTACACGCCCGGACTGCCCAGCCGCAGCACGCTCTCCAGCAGGTCGACGCCCTCCGTGATCTGATCCCGGTTCCAGAGGCCGCGATCCTGGTCTTCTAGCAGCACCTGGTCGCCGTCTTCACCAACCCGCGCCGCCTTACGTGAGTCCTGCAGCAGCATGAGCGCAAGCAGCCCGCCAACCTCCGGCTCGTCCGGCATCAGCAGCCGCAGCACGCGGCCCAGCCGGATCGCTTCGTCGCAAAGCTCGAACCGGATCAGGTCGTCGCCCGCGCTCGCCGAATAGCCCTCGTTGAAGATCAGGTAAATCACCGCCAGCACAGAAGGCACACGCGCCGGCAGAAGATGGTCTGGCGGCACTCTGTACGGTATACGGGCGTCCTTGATCTTGCGCTTGGCGCGTACGAGGCGCTGCGCCAGCGTCGGCTCCGGCACCAGGAACGCCCGGGCGATCTCCTGGGTTGTCAGGCCGCCGAGCGTGCGGAGCGTGAGGGCCAGCTGTGCTTCGACGTTGATGGCCGGGTGGCAGCAGGTGAAGATCAGCCGCAGCCTGTCGTCCTGGAGCGCGGTGTCGGAGCCGGTCTCTACCATCTCGAACTCCGTCTCTTCCTCGTCTTCGCCTCTCGCAAGAGCGGTCTGTTTCTCGTCTCGAACCTTCTCCCGACGTATTCGATCGATCGCCTTCCTGCGAGCGGCCGTCGTCAGCCACGCTCCCGGGTTGTCAGGCACGCCGTCACGCTGCCATCGGTCGAGCGCCACCGTCATGGCATCCTGCAGCGCCTCCTCGGCGAGATCGAAGTCGCCGAGCGACCGGATCAGCGTGGCGATGATTAGACCGTGCTCGTTGCGAAAGACGCGGTCGATCGCCTCCGACGGCGTGGCCTCGGCCCCTGCGCCGTGTCTGCTACTGCTCAAGGAACGCTTCGCTCTTCGTCCACGACCTGCCGCACCTCCAGCGTTGAGTCCATCAGGTCCGGGATCAACTCGATCCAGCTCAGGACCTGCGCCTCGCTCTCGGCCTCTACGAGGTAGTAGCCACCAAGCTGCTCCTTCGACTCGGTGTACGGGCCGTCGGTCACGGCCCGCTTGCCGCCCTTGATGCTGACAAGAGTCGACTGCGATGCAGGCAAAAGGCGGTGAGTGCCGAGCAGGGAACCTTCCCGCGCCACCATCTCCTCGAACGGCCGTAGCTGCTCGAGCATCTGCTGCGCCTGTTCGGGAGGGATCTCCGCAAACGCTTCGGCGTCGCCGTGGATCAGTATCAGGTACCTGTTCATGGTCCTCTATTGTCCCGCAACTCCGGCCTCCGGTTCACACACGCTGCCGAATACCGGACGCACCTCGACAGCCCCGTGCCGCGCCGCCGGGATCTTCGACGCCCACTCGATGGCCTGGTCCAGGTTGTCGCACTCCAGCAGGTAGAAGCCGGCTATCGCCTCTTTCGTCTCCGTGAACGGCCCGTCCGTGATGCTCGGCCCGTTCTCCAGCGTCCTGACCACGGTGGCGGTCTCGACCGGCTGCAGCGCCTCTCCGGCGACGAAAACGCCCGCCTGCCTGGCGTCTTCGCTGAACCGGACGTACTGGTCCATGACCCGCTGGCGCTCGGCGTCTGAGGCCGGCACGTCGGCCTCGTTTATGAATAACATTGCCAGGTATCGCATCTTGACGCCCCCGTCCGTTTTGTTCACGACGCACCGTCGTTGGCCGTTTCGACAGCGCCAGCGTGTGAAATGAGGGCGATTCCAGGGCTGAAACGAGGACCGATGACCGCCGAGAAGAGCACTGAGACAGCGTGGCCGGGCGATGACTGGCAGCACGGCGAGCTTGAAGAGCTGGGTTTCGACCGTGAACGGCTTATGGCCGCCGGGCGGCGCCAGGCCGAGGACGCAGACAACTCGCCGTACCGCGTTCTGATAGTGCGGCGCGGCAGGATCGCGGCCGAGTGGAACTTCCGTATGGACCCGATCGAAAGGGCGCGGCAGGCCTCGGCGTCGAAGTCGACGTTCTCATGCGTGCTCGGCATCGCAGTGGAAGAGGGCGTGATCGGCTCGGCGGATGACCGCGTCGTTGACTACTACCCGGAGATGATGGACGTCGCGCCTGGAGAAGGGCCGAAGGCAGGCAGGCACGCCTTTCCTGAGAACGAAGGGATTACGTTCCGGCAGCTGATCGGCAACACGTCCGGCTACATGAAGCCCGGCGAGCCGCCTGGAAAGGTGTTCAACTACCAGACGTTTGGCATGAACATCCTGACCCACGCCGTCGCCAGCGCGTACAGCCTGTACAGGACGGCCGACCCCGAGCGAGGCGCAGGGTTCGGCAAGCTCACTGAGTGGAAGGTGCGCGACCTGATTGGTGGATCGTGGTCGTGGAGCTACGGGAACTTCGAGCTGCCGCCAGAGGCGAAGCTGGGGATCTTCGGCTACTTCGCTGGCTACGAGATGAGCCCGCGCGACATGGCTCGCTGCGGGTTGTTGTGGATGCACCGCGGGAGCTGGAACGGGACGCAGGTTGTGCCCGCCGAGTGGATCGACGAGGCGACGAGGGTGAACTCGGACATCCTGGCCAACGAGCCAGAGGAGAATCACCGCTACGGCCTCGGCTTCTGGTGCAACGACCGCGGCAAGATCTGGCCGAACCTGCCTCGAGACTCGTTTGCGGCCAGCGGAAACGGCCGCCAGCACATCTGGGTCTGTCCATCGCTCGACCTGATCGTGGTCCGCAGCCCGGGCACCTATGAGCAGGAAGATCCCGCACAGGGCGGCGACGTGCTGGAGTTGATCGCAGAGTCGGTTCGATAGTGCCCGCGAATCCGGCCGCCGGGATTGAGTCGCTGCGGCACGCTCGTGACGTATCTCATCAGGTCTGACCGATAGCGCTGCGTTAATGCGCCATTTTTGGGGCTGGCACACGTCACCGTTGGCCTGAGTCGATGTGAAAATGTGGCCGGGCGCTTTCGAGGCACTCGAACCCAAGAGGAACCGTAGATGAGTCCAGTCCGCTTGCTGGCGCGCCGCACCGCGCACATATCGCTGGCGCTCGCCGTGTTTGCGCTGGCCGCGTGCAGCGAGGGCCCGGACATCGACGCAACGATCGACGCCCGAATCCAGCTCGCGCTCGAAGCGCGGCCGACCGTCACGCCGCAACCCTCGCCTACACCGCAGCCGACACCGACGTCGCCGCCTGCTCCAACGCCGCAGGCGATCCCCACAGCGCTGCCCACCGCAACTCCTGCCCCTACAGTCACTCCGCAGCCGACTTCAACGGCAGCGCCTGAGCCAACGCCCATCCCCACTGCAACGCCGCCTCCGACACCAACTTCGACCTCGCCACTGCCGCCGACCCCAACGGCCATCCCGGTACCGAACGACCTGTACGCCGACCTGAGGCTCTCTGTCGTGAAGATCGGGAACGGCGGGAATGTGGGGTCCGGCTGGGCGATCGAGGAGGGCTGGATCATCACCAATGAGCACGTGGTCTCCAGCGCGTCGACCGTGTCTATCGAGGTCCCGCTCGCTGAAGGTGGCGTCAGGACGCTGACAGGCACGGTGCGCGGCGTCGACTCCAGGCGTGACCTGGCCGCGATCGAGGTCGATCACAGAGCGCCGATACTGCCGAGGCGAGTGGTCGTCGCGACAGATGCCGGAACACCGATCATGCAGTTCGGCTACTCAGTTCTCTCGGACGGCGGATTCCCGGTCGTACACACTGGCGTCATCACCACCGTGATCCGGCACCTTGGCAATGTGCTGGACAACGGCCCGCAGCGGGCTGACGAGGGCGGAGACACTGCGGGCGTCGGCGTCGTGGTGTTCGACGCAGACGCAGACCCCGGCGACAGCGGCGGGCCGGTCGTCGACATGCAGGGCAATGTTGTCGGCATCACGTTCGGCTCGGTCATATCGACCAACAGCGGCAAGCGGGTGATAGGGCAGCAGCAGGCGACCGGCGTCGAGTCGATCGATCGCGTCTGGAATCAGCTCAAGAACGGCGTCAACACGACTCCGCTCTAGACACGCCGGTAGCGGTCGGGCAACGGTTGAGGTGTCAAACAGGCTGCGTGCTATGCTCGATTCACGTGCCGGCGCCATGGTCTTGCCGGTCACATCTCCCTCGGAGGACGCTTGAGCGACAGGTTCTACGCACTCACGATCGCCGGTGGCCGCGGCGAGAGGCTGCGGCCGTTCACCGACAGCGTCCCAAAGCCGATGATTCCGCTCAATGGCCGGCCGATGATCTCCTACCAGGTCGAGTGGATGCGTTCGCAGGGCGTGACGGACGTCGTGTTCCTGTGCGGCCATCTCGGCGAGACGATCAAAGACTACTTCGGAGACGGAAGCGCCTTCGGCATCACCGCGCACTACTCGTTCGAAGATGTCCCGCTCGGCAGGGGCGGCGCTGTTCGCAAGGGGATGTCGATGGTGCCGGAGGATGCCGGACTCGTGCTCGTGACGAACGGCGACAACGTGACGGACCAGCCGCTTTCCGAGATGCGAGAGCTGCACGGGCGCAACGACGCGCTGGCGACGATCATGCTTACGCCGTACATGAGCCAGTTCGGCACGGTGGAGACAGAAGACGACGGCACTGTCCTGCGCTTCGTCGAAAAAGGGCGGCTGCCGCTCTGGGTCAACGCCGGTGTCTATCTGTTCAACAGATCGATTGAGCAGCGGCTGCCGGAGGTGGGCGACCACGAGACCACGACGTTCCAGGAGCTGGCGCTTGAGCGTCGCATGTCAGCTCTGCGCTCGGAAGCGATGTGGCTCACCATCGACAGCCAGAAGGACATCGCGGCGTGCGAGGCGCGGCTGGCCGAGGTGTACGCCGGGTCAGGTTGACGAACGGCCTTGCGATAGCGAGGCAGAGTGGTCTCTGTCGAAGAACAGCCGCATCAGGTCGTGCCTTGAGACGATGCCGACCGGCTTGCGGCCTTCGACGACACAGACGTGGTGCGCGTTGCGGGTGACCATCAGTTCGACCACCCTGGATATCGGCGTGTTCTTGTCTATCCCCGGCGCGTCGTCGCCCATAACGTCGCCCACCTTGAGCGATCGGACCTTCTCCATCGTCTCTTCGATGTATCGGAGGTCGCCGACCTCCTGGCCCAGCAGCCGGAACGTCTTTCCGCGCATGAACGGCACCATCACCTCTTCAGGCAGCAGCATCCGTTCGGTCAGTATGCCTGCGTAGTCGTCGTTCTCGTCCAGCACGACCACAGAGCCGATGCGGTTGACGAGCATGAGGTTCGCGGCCTCTTCGACCGTCGAATGCGTCGGCGTGGTAAGCACCGGCGATGTCATCAGTTCGCCCGCTGTTGCGGTCAGGTTGGACTCAGAGTCGGCCAACGGGTCACACTCCGGGACAGGTGTTGCTCATCGCAGCGGCTGGAGTTTCGCGTTCGTCGCGTAGGAACTCGACGTCGGCGATCGCGTTTCGGGAATTCTACCGGGATTGACTGGCGACTGCGCCTAAACGGGCTGAACGGCGGCATCGGACAGACCGAGCGCACGCGCCGCTCTCGTCACCTTCACCGCAGCCAGGTTTATCTGCTCGCGGGATGTGTTGAGGCAGAGGTCGTACAGGCTCTGGTCCTCCGGGTGAGCGGAGTGGACGCCCTGGAAGTAGTCGGACTGCGCCTTCTCAAGCTCCCGGATCGCCCTCTCGGCGTCCGTGACACTGGAAAGGCCCTGGGATCGCATCATGCGGGCTATGCGGTCCTCCCACGAGGCGAATACGCCGATCTTCAGCACTTGCTCGTGGCCCTTGAGCGCCACCGCTCCCGCTCTCTGGACCAGCACACCGCTTCCCTTCTTAAGCAGCGTCTGCATCGAGTGCGGGTGATCTGGCTCGTCTGCGATGCCGTGCGACATCGGCGCTCCGGGCGACGAGTCCCACGTTAGCGGATACATCATCAGCTCGGCAGATGCGAAGTAGGGATCACCGGCGGCGTTGCCGAGCGCGATGCCGCGCACGGCCTTCTCGAACACGGTCCAGATGCGATCGGAGAGCTTCGGCCGCGCGTCGGCATCATCGGCAACCTGCGGTCCGTCTGCCTGTCCGGGCAGTATCAGCCGGTCAACGTAGTCATTGCCGAGCATCTTGGACACGCGGCGGCCGAGATCAGCGCCGCCAGCGCCGATGTGACCGTCTATCGTCACCAGTGTCATAGGCCGCTCCCGTTTCCGGGACTGGGAGACCAAACTTAACTGGCTGGCGATCTTACACTGTCAGAGGCGGCAAGCGAAGCCCTGTAAAGCCGCCACAGGCTGAGCACGTTCTCCGTCAGGGGATGGGCCGTCGAGTCGAACAGCCAGCGCGTCACAGATGCCTGGATGATCCCGAAGAACATCGTGGCCGATGCCGAAGGGTTGATCGAAGGATTGACCTCGCCTGAGTCGATCCCTTCCTGGATGAAGCGTTCTACGGTTGAGAGGTAGTCCTCGACAAGCCGCTGGCCCGCCGCGCGGACCGTCTGCTCCTGGAACTGCGCCGACTCTGCGATAACCACGAACGAGATGCCGCGGCGGGACTCGATGAAGGAGAGATGGTGCTGGAGGACATGCTCCAGCTTGTCGAGAGCGCTCGAGTACGGCGCTGTGCGCTGTTCGATGGTGCCTAGAACGGACTGGCGGACGTCTTCGAGCAGCAGGACCAGCACCTGCTCCTTGCTTTCGACGTGACGATAGATGGCCGCTTCGGTGACGCCGACCTTGCGGGCGATGGCTCGGACCGTGAGCGCGGTCACTCCGCCGGAGGCGATCAGCTCCCTGGCTGCGGTGAGTATCTGGTTGACGCGTGTTTCGTGGCTGAGGTGAGTGCTTGATGCCATTGCAGATACGGTCGGGCCCGATCACGGCTTTTTCAGCCGCGTTGTAGTGCGAATTTCAAGTTCTAATGTTATGTATACGTGAATTTTGGCGCAATCAGACGTTGTCGCACCAGCGAGTTATCGAACTTGCTCCGGTTTGTACTTAGTTTGAATAGCGGTGTGTAACATTCACCGCCGCCGGGAAAACGGGTTCCATATAGAGATGCGCAGGCGAGCACAGGCCTGGCGCGAACGACGAGTGGTCCTCGAAGCTGGACGAAGTTGCAGTAATGGCGGCAAAGGCTCCGAATAGCCCGATAGCTCCGCGACGTACGCGGCTGCAGGCTGCACGCCACAACAGGGCGCTTCGCTGGATCGACCCTCGGTTCACGCACCGGTGGCGCATATACCTGGGTCAGTCGATCGCCGCGGCGGTGCTGCTGTGGGGAGTGCTGCTCGCTGAGGATGTGATCTCTAACGGCGCAATCGTTGCTGCGATCGCATCTTCGGTCGCCATCGTCTTCTTCGTCCCGCACTCGGTGGCTTCGTCTCCGGTGCGGATCGTCGGCGGGCACATCGCAGCTGTGGTCTCGGCCTACATAGTGATCGCCTTCTCGCTACTCTTCCCGGACTCGGTCGTCGATTCGTCGCAGTTCAACAACCTGCTCGGAGCGCTTGCGATTGCGCTTGTGATCCTGCTGATGACGCTGACCAACACCGAGCACGCTCCGGCCGCGGGAACGGCGCTGGGACTGGCGATGACCGGCGTTCCTGGCGAATCCGTGATCTTCATCCTCTCGGCGGCCGCGCTGGTGGCGCTGGCGCGTGTGGTGCTCGGGCCTCGCCTGCACAACCTGATCTGACGGTTTGACGCCGAGAACCCGCGCCACGCGAAAAGGCCCCGGCGCAGTGCCCGGGGCCTTCTCTTAGAGCCAAGTTTCGTTCGGCTAGTTCGAACCCGAGCCTGAGCCTGAGTTGCTGTTGCCGAACGGGTCCTGCAGGAACTTGAAGAGGTCGCTCTCCGAATCCAGCAGGATCGTCGTGTCAGTGTCGAGCGCGTTGCGGTACGCCTCGAGCGTGCGCTGGAAGTCGTAGAACTCGGGGTCCTGCTCCAACGCCTCGGCCAGGATGGCGATCGCCTCACCTTCACCCTCACCACGCAGCAGAGCGGCACGACCACGCGCCGTCTCAAGCGTGATCTCCACCTGCCTGTCGACGTCAGCCCTGATCTCGGCGTCACGCTGAGTTCCCTCGGCGCGAAGACCGCTGGCGATCCGCTCACGTTCGGCCTGCATGCGGCTGAACACGCTGGTTGCGATGTCCTCCGGGAAGTCGGCGCCCTTGATGCGCACGTCGACGATCTCGACGCCGAACTGCCGCGCCAGCGGCTGGAAGTAGCTCACCTTGAAGTCGGACAGCTCGGAGGGGGTCTCGCTTGCGATCAACGCATTGAGCTCCGCGTCGGTGGGTGGGCGCCCGCGAATCGGGTTGTCCGGGTCCTGCACCAGCGGCTCGAGCTGGATGGAGATCTCAGGGTTCCTGAGACCGCCCTCGAACCTCGTTGCCGTATCCCGGTCGATCTCCGCACGGTTGCTGGCGATGGTCACACGCCGCATCACCTCTTCACGAGTCTCTGAGATGACGTCTTCCTGCAGGTCGAGAGCGACCTCGCTGCGGAGCTGCGAGTTGACGATGGCCGATACACGGCTCGCCGCCTCTCGTTCGCTTCTCAGGCTTCGGAAGAACAGCAGCGGCTCAACGATGCGGTACCTGGCGTACGAATCGATCACCAGGTTCCGCTTGTCTGACGTCAGCAGCGAGGCGGGCGGCGCGTCAGCGCGCAGCAGCCTCTTGTCGAACTTCGTCACCGAGTCGATGAACGGCACTTTGACCCGCAGGCCGGGCTCGTTGTGAGCCCGCCTGAACTCTCCGAACCGGGTGACGATCGCAAGCTGCGTTTCGTCGACCGTGAAGAAAGTCTGCGGCAGCACGATCAGCGCCACGATGGCGAAGATGACGGTGGGTACGAATACTCTTGCCATTACGTACCTCCTCCCGTCGTCGCCGGGCTCGGTAAGTTCGTATTCGAGCCGTCCAGCGGCAGGAACGGCAGCACGCCGTTCTCGCTGGACAGGATGAACTTGTCGATGCCCGGCAGGATCTCCTCCATCGCCTCCAGGTAGAGCCTGCGGCGAGTTACATCTGGAGAGTCGCGGTAGCCTTCGAGGATGGCGAGGAAACCGTCAGCCTCACCCTGTGCCTTGGCGATACGGCCGTCCTTGAAGGCCTGCGCCTCCTCGACGATCTTCGCCGCCTCACCCTCGGCCTGCGGTATCCGTGCCGCCTCATAGGCCTGGGCCAGGTTGATGGTCGTCTCACGGTCCTCACGCGCTCGCACAACGTCCTCGAACGCCGCCTGCACCTGTTGCGGCGGGTTGACGTTCTGCAGCAGCACGTTCTGAATCTCGATACCGGTGCGGTAGAACCCGGCCAGCTCAGTCATCTTGAGCAGGATGTCGGTCTGCACCTGCTCCTTCTCGGTCGTCAGCACGTCGTCGATGTTCCGTGCGCCGACCACCTGTCTAACCGCGGTCTCCGTGATGTCCCGCAGCGTTGTGCCGTCGGGCTGACCGGACGAGATGCCGCGGTCTCCATCGCCGGGGTCGTCAACTGAGAAGAGGAAGTCTCGCAGGCTGCTGATGCGGTACTGCACTACGACTTGCACGTCGACGATGTTCTCGTCGCCAGTGATCATCAGCGCCTCGTTCGGCACCGACCGCGGAGCGCTGTTGCCGTCCTCGCCGCTGCGGAAGCCGACTTCGAGCTGGCGAGTGGTGGTGACGGAGACGACGTTCCTGGTGCCAATTGGCGCAGGGTAGTGCCAGTGCAGGCCTTCCGATTCGAACCGTTGGAATTCGCCAAAGGTCCTTAGCGCTGCCTGCTGGTCCGGTCCGACGGTGTAGAAGCCTGTGGCGAGCCAGATGAACAGTGAGAGGAGGAATATGCCTCCCACTATCAACGCCGCGCCACCACCGCCGAGGCCGGGAGTGTTGAACGATGTGCGGAGCCGGTTGATGATCTCTTCGAACTGTACGTTCGGCTCCTCGTTCTGAGGCGGCCTGTACATCTTCAGATCTTTAACGACACCGCTATCGTCTTTAGCGGTTTCCAATTAGTCCTCCAGCTTATGCGTGGTCGATCTATGGATTGGAGTTTTGCTTTGTTGCCCCGGATGGCGCCGGGACGCCGCCCTCGCCGGACATGCTCGGGCGTCAAGAAAGAACGGTTGGAATAGCGGCAGTCAAGTATAGCCGAGCGTTGACCCGGCCTTCCGCGCCACGGAGCTACCTGCCCGCGGTTATCCCTCGCTCTTCAAGCAATGACTCGAACTCAGAATACGATGAAATGCCCCTGAGGGCTTTAAGAAGCCCGGCCGCGTCCTCCTCCTGCTGCCGCAGCTCCCACATCTGCCTCGCCGTCGGGCTGACAGAAGACGGACTGTCGCCGTAGCTGCCGTTGAAGGCAAAGAAGGCCTGGTTGATCTTGCGGATCAGGAAGCCATTCTCCTGCAGTTCGATGCGCCGCGCCTCCATCCAGGATTCTGCGCCTTCGATATCACCGGCCTCGAGCAGCTCGTCTGTGTGGACGCGCGTCTCACGCATGAACCTGAAGAAGTCGAACCGGTCCGGGGCCGGTTCGGGCTCCAACGGCTCGTCCTCGGGATTGATCGGAGCCGGCGGCTGACGCACAGGCGGATCGTTGCCTGTCAGTGACGCCCACACGTCACCGCCGATCTCGTCGCCGACAAGGTTTGCCAGCGTCTCGTTTATCTCGACCATAGAACCGCTGGAGAAGAACGAACGGCCAAGCGGGTAGAAGATGAGATAGGCGTGGATCCATTCGTGTGCGGCGACTTCGAGGAGCGGCAGCAGGTCGCGGTTTGATGGGATCACGTTCGGGTAGCTGGCAAGTCCGCCGGTGCGCAGAATCACCGCAGAAACGTCCTGCCGCTCCAGCAGCTCCCGCTCTATGCGCTCCATCTCATCGACTGGGATGTCGGGCGCGATCAGCACGGTCTCTGTTCGTTCGATGCGGTCGCGTGGCGAGATCACCAGCACGCTTGGCGGGTTGTCGATGCGGAAGTCGACAGGCGGCCAGATGAAGTCGCCGAAGACGTTCAGGTCGAGGTCCACCAGCTCGGCGCTTATCGCCGACTCCAGGTATTCTTCGACGCTGTCGCGCAGCGCGTCACGCTCGTCCAGCAGGTCGTCCAACGTGCGTTGCTTCTCGAGCAGGTCGGCCTGGACCACTACCGCTCGCGAAGACTCCTCGGTGACCCGGAACTGCGCGTCACGGATCAGCGGCACGATCTCCAGGTAGCGCGCAAGGTCTCGCTCACGGTCTTCGGTGTCCGTATCTGTCCACGGCATCGCCGTGTAGACGCGGTGAATCCACTTGTCCATGAAGTTGGCTAGCTCGAATGAGAGCAGGCCGTAGCGGTGGTTGATAGATGCGGCCTGGGCAGGAGACAACGAGAGCGTGTCGCCTTTCGGGATCATGAAGGCGATCAGGCCGTAGAGAACGAGCAGCATGACGACGAGCCAGCGTGACTTGCGACGCTCGGGCGCGTGGATGAGCCATGAGAACGGGTTCCACGCCAGCTTTGCCGGCCGCGAGAAGATGCGCCAGGCGGTTCGGGTGGGTGTTTGAGCGGCTGTCAGCAATGCTAGTGAAAGTGTGGACGCTGTCACGAACTCCCTCAGTCACCTGAACGTATATGTTGAGTACCCGAGATGCACAGGCGCTTTCACCATTTTCACAGGTTCTGCGCGGCCATCGCCGTCGCCGTCCTGTCGCTGGCGATGGCGTGCAGCAGCAACGGCGATGAAGACCCTACTGCCGGTCCGATTGGCGCAGAACCGATCGTGAATGGGACGGCGCGTGCCGGTGATGTTCAGCCGTCTTCACGCTCACCTGCGTCGAGGCAGCCGTGGCCGGAGGGACAGCCGGTCGAGCAGTCGCAGTGGGTGAAGGACCGGCTCGCCGCCGTGAAGCAGATCTTTCGCTTCACTCCGGCAGGCGAAGAGTGGATCGACGGCTACGACTTTCTCCAGATGGTTGAGCAGCCGGCGTGGTTTGGGAGTTTCGGCTACAACAGCTGGGCGGGCGCCGGTGAAGCTGTGCCGAGGTCTGTGCTGCACGAGATCAGCCACTCTTACTGGGGCGCGTTCTCGGTGTCAGGCGAACCTGACCTCTCGTGGACTGTCTCGGGCGGCGTCGCTCCGGCGCTGGCGCAGTTTCGGGAAGACCTGCGCATCTTCATGCTGCAGCCGCCTGACCGTTTCGAGCCGTTGCGCGACCGATTCAGGAACTTGCCTGGCCTGAGCACCGGCGACTACCCGGACCTGCACCACTTCGGCGAGGCCGACCTGCTGTACATGGCGGGCGGCAATCTGCAGTTGATACCGCCAATCCTGCAGCCGTACTTCTCTGGTTATCTCGCGGAAGGCGGAGTTGGCGACGGCGACGGCTCATCGCCCGAGGCGTGGGACGAGGCGGTCGCGTGGTTCAACTCGCTCTCGACTGAGGACCGGCGGATCGCGGGCGAGGTGTTCGGTCTCCAGCACTTCCCGCACGCGCCGTATGCGGGCTTGCCGGATTCGGAGTTGGGCGGTATCGATCCGACGGTCATTGCACTCTACGAAGGCGAGGAGCGGCAGCGGCTTGTCGACTTCGAAGCGCAGTTCGAGGGGATCCTGGAGCGGGAGTTTTCACTGCTCGATGCGGCCGGCGCCGACCGCGGGTTCGACTTCTGGCGCTCGTACCTGTCGGACAAGCTGAGCCTGCACCAGAGATACCCGGATGTGCTGACGGGCATCGGGACCGAGCAAGGCGCGGAGTTGGCGAGCGCTCTCGATTTCTACGGTGCCATATCGGGCCTTTCGCCGACCGAACAGGTCGTACGGTTCCGGGAATCGGAACAGCAGCCGCTGGTGCCCGAGCTGGCCGTTCTACTGCGGCCCAGGGCGATCGTTGAGCTCTTCTCCGATCCGGCCACCGAGGGAGGCATCGCCTCGGTGCTCGGTAGCCGCGCCGATCGGCTGACGTCGCTTGTGGAAGCGGCCGACCAGGTTGCGAGCGCGTTCGCTGTGGACAGCTCCGGGGCCGCGGCAGCCACCAGCCTTGAAGCGTTCATCCGCTCGCTGCCCGAAGACCAGTTCAAGGCCGACGCCTTCCTGTTGCGAGACCTGTTGCGGAGCACGGAGAGTGGCCTCACGGAGACGGTTTTACCGCGGCTGAGCGATGAGACGCTGCAGTTCATCCTGCGTGTCCAGCCTGCATTTG